>NZ_JCBATA010000009.1:0-149209 GCF_059816245.1 Frankia sp. RB5 | reverse complement strand
TCGAACTCAAGGAGAAGAAGCACCGCATCGAAGACGCGGTGTCCAACGCCAAGGCCGCCGTCGAAGAAGGCATCGTCGCCGGTGGCGGCGTCGCCCTCCTCCAAGCGTCGATCACCGCCTTCGAGAAGCTCGACCTCTCCGGCGACGAGGCAACCGGCGCCAGGATCGTGGCCCTGGCGCTGGCCGCCCCGCTCCGCCAGATCGCGAGCAACGCGGGCCTCGAGGGCGGTGTCGTCGTCGAGAAGGTCCGGGACCTGCCGGTCGGCCACGGCCTGAACGCGGCCACCGGCGAGTACGTGGACCTGATCGCCGCCGGCATCATCGACCCGGTGAAGGTCACCCGCTCGGCGCTGCAGAACGCCGCGTCGATCGCCGGCCTGTTCCTCACCATCGAGGTTGTCGTGGCGGACCGTCCGTCGGTCGGCGGCGCCGGGGACGGTGCGGATGCCATGGCTGGTATGGGTTTCTGACCCGCCGGCCAGCCGCACCGCGCATCCACGCCGAGCACAGCGCTCGCGTACCCGCCGGCCGACTCGGTGTCGGCACCTGACCGGAAGGTGGGCCTCCGTGCCCCTCCGTTACGGCTTTCTCAGCACCTACCCCCCGACACAGTGCGGCCTCGCCACCTTCACGGCGGCGCTGTTCGACGAACTGACCAGCACGGCGCCCGGCGCCTCCAGCGGGGTGGTCCGGCTGCTCGACGCGCCCGCGGGCCCCGGCCCGCGGCCGGCCGCCGTCGTGGGGGACCTGGTGGCCGGAACCCCGGGCGGCCCGCGCCGCGCGGCGCGGCTCCTGAACGGTTTCGACGTCGTCATCGTGCAGCACGAGTACGGGGTCTACGGCGGTCCGGACGGCGACGAGGTGATCGAGGTCCTCGACAACGTCGAGGTGCCGGTGGTGGTCGTCCTGCACACCGTGCTCGTGCGCCCGACCCAGCACCAGCGTGAGGTCCTGGAGGCGCTGGTCGCGTCGGCGGACGCGGTCGTCGTGATGACCGAGACCGCGCGGGTCCGGCTGGTCGACGGGTACCGGGCCCACACGCACCGGGTTTCGGTCATCCCCCACGGCGCGGCCGAGAACCGGCGCGCCGCGCCGGCGCGGTCCGCCCGGCCGACCGTCCTCACCTGGGGCCTGCTCGGCCCAGGCAAGGGCATCGAATGGGGCATCGCGGCGATGGCGGAGCTGGCCGACCTCGACCCGGCTCCGCGTTACCTCGTCGCCGGCCTGACCCATCCCAAGGTGCTCGCCCGGGAGGGCGAGGCGTACCGCGACGGGCTTGCCGCCCTGGCCGCTCGGCTCGGCGTGACCGATGCGGTCGTCTTCGACCACCGCTACCTCGACCCGGGATCGCTCGCCGAGCTCGTGAGCGGCGCCGACGTCGTCCTGCTCCCCTACGACTCCGTCGACCAGGTGACCTCCGGCATCCTCATCGAGGCGGTCACGGCGCTGCGGCCCGTCGTCGCCACCCGCTTCCCGCACGCGGTCGAACTGCTCGGCGACGGCACCGGCCTGCTCGTACCCCACGGTGACGTGGCGGCGATCGCGGCGGCGGTGCGCAGCATCATCACCGACGACGGCGTCGTCCGCGGGCTGGCGAGCGCCACCGCCGCCCACGCACCCGAGCTGCTGTGGCCCGCGGTGGCCCGGCGCTACCGCCGGCTGGCGGCCGGGTTGGCCGCCCGCACCGGAAGCAGGCCGAGCGTCGCGCCCGTGTCCCAGCGAGCTCCTGGGACGGTGCCGACGCCGACGCGCACGCCCACGACGGCTACGGCGACCGTGGCGGCGAGGCGGTGATGGCCGCGATCTCGTTCCACCATCTTCTCCGGCTCAGCGACGACATCGGCCTGTTCGAGCATGCGCTCGGCTCGATCCCACGCCGGGAGTACGGCTACTGCGTGGACGACGTCGCGCGCGGGCTCGTCGTTCTCTCCCGCGAGCCGTCGCCACCGCTGGAGCTCATCCGACTGCTCGAGCGTTATCTCCTCTTCGTGCTGGCGGCGCAGGCGCCGGACGGGCTGATCGTCAACCGGCGGGACACCGAGGGTCGCTGGCTGGACAACCCCGAGGTCGGAGACTGCTGGGGGCGGGCACTGTGGGGGCTGGGCACAGCGGCGGCCCTGGCGCCCACCTCGCGGCTGCGGGCGATGGCCCGCGAGGGGTTCCACGCCAGCGCCGCTCGGCGATCCCCCTGGCCGCGGGCCATGACCTTCGCCGCCCTCGGCGCCGGCGAGATGCTGCTCGCCCACCCGGACGACAGCGCGGCCCGGGCCCTGCTCACCGACGCCGTCGCCGCGATCGGCCCGATCGGCGACGATCCCGCCTGGCCGTGGCCCGAGCCCACGCTGCGCTACGCCAACGCGGCGGTGCCGGAGGCGCTGATCCTCGCCGGCATGTGCCTGCCCGACTCCGCGGCGCTCGCGGACGGAGCGCGGCTGCTGGCCTGGCTGCTTCACATGGAGACCCGGGGCGGGACGCTGTCGCCGACCCCCGTCGCCGGCCGGCGCCCCCGCGGTGATCGCAGGCCCGGCTTCGACCAGCAGCCCATCGAGGCCGCCGCCATCGCGGATGCCTGCGCGCGGGCCTACGCTGCGACCGGCCGGAACCGGTGGCTGACCGGTCTCGGGCGGGCGCACGGATGGTTCCTCGGCGAGAACGACAACGGCACCCCGCTGATCGACGTCGCGACCGGCGGTTGCCACGACGGCCTCGAACCCGAGGGATGCAACGCCAACCAGGGGGCGGAGTCCACCCTCGCCCTGCTCTCGACAGCGCAGCACGCTCGCCGCCTGCTCGCGTCAAGGACACCGTGACTCTCGAGCCCGACCCCGTGACGCTCGAGCCCGACCCCGTGACCTTGGAGTCGGACCCCGTGACCTTGGAGTCGGACCTGGTCACCCGGCATCCACTGACGCTGACCGCGGACCCCGGCAGGGTCATCGCGAAGCTCTTCCTTCCCGGCGAGGAGGGCAACGAGCCGCACTCCCGGGCCGCGGGCATCGTGGCCAGGGTGCTCGCTCTGGGCGATGACGAGGTCGACGTCCTCGTCGCGGCCCTGCTCGACCGGTTCGGGCCGCGTCACCGGGACTACCGGGGCATCCTGACGCGGCACGCCGCGATCATCGCTCCTCGGGTCCGTACGCCGACGGAGCTCTCGCCGGTGCGCACGCTGCTGCTCGGCGCGTGCTTCACCGCCGAGTACGCGGTGGAGGGCGCGGCCGTGACCAATCCCTCGGCGGTCGCGCACCCCGACCAGTCGGGGCTTCACGCCGGCGCGCTGCGGCTGGCGCTCAGCCTGCGCGCCGTCGGTGAGGGGCACCTGTCCTCGATCGGCTTCGCGGTCGCCGTGATCGGCCCGGGCTCGGCGGTGCGACTGGAGCCGCGCACCGGTCCGCTCACCACGGGCGTGGCCGTGCCGGTCACCTGGGAGCACGATCGGCTGCGTGCCCTGCTCACCGACGACGGCCTCGACGACGAGGTGACGCGTTCGGTCCTCGACGCCCTCGACCGGAGCCTGGCGGGCGGTGACCTTGAACAGGCCTTCGCCAGCATGCCTGCGGATCTCCTGCGCCGTCCCCAGGCCGCCGGCATCCTGGCCGGGATCCGGTCCGTCGCCGGAACGCTGCGAAGAGTCGAGTTCCCGGCGGACAGCGGTCTCGCGCAACGGGTGCTGTGGCCCACCGTCGCCAGCGAGTGCAAGGGAATGGAGGACGCGCGGTTCGTCCGCTTCACCGCGCCGGACGGGACCGTCGACTACCGGGCGACCTACACCGCCTATGACGGCACCGACATCCGGCCGAGGCTGATCACCAGCCCCGATCTGCGGACGTTCACGACCTCGCCGCTCACCGGCCCGGCAGCCCGGAACAAGGGGATGGCGCTGTTCCCTCGGCTCGTCGGCGGCCGTCACCTCGCGCTCTGCCGATCCGACGGGGAGACCACCGGTCTGACCGCCTCGGCTGACGGGCTGGTCTGGGAACCGTTTCGCCCGGTCCACCAGTCGACGGCGGCCTTCGAACTCATCCAGGTCGGCAACTGCGGTTCACCCATCGAGACGTCGGCGGGCTGGCTCGTCCTCACCCACGGCGTCGGGCCGATGCGCACCTACACGGTGGGAGCGATCCTGCTCGATCTGGCGGACCCGTCCACCGTGGTCGCGGCACTGCCCGAGCCGCTGCTCACCCCGATCACGACCGAGTCCGAGGGCTACGTCCCCAACGTCGTCTACTCCTGTGGCGGACTGGTCCACGACGGCCGGCTGTGGCTGCCTCACGGGATCGGTGACTCCCGGGTCGGGATGGCGAGCGTGCCCGTCGACGCCCTGCTCGCGCGGATGATCCCCCGAGCCTGACCTGACGGGCCTGACCTGACGTGGGCCTGACCTGACGTGGCCTGACTCGATGAGCCTGACCCCCGGGGGGCTGGCCCGAACCGCGGAACCTGTCAGCCGAGGATGCGTCCGTAGACAGCCAGATAGTCGGTGACCATGCGAGCCGTCGAGAACCGCCGGCTCGCCATGGCCCGGCAGGCGGCACGGTCGAGACCGGCGGCCCGATCCACCGCGGCCGCCGCCGCGGCCGGGCCGTCGACCAGGAACCCGGTCACCCCCTCGTCGACGATCTCCGGCATGGCTCCACGCGGGTAGGTGACGACCGGTGTGCCGCAGGCCATCGCCTCCACGACCGCGAGGCCGAACGGTTCGTCGAACGCGATCGGATGGAGCAGCGCCGCGGCGCACCCCAGCACCTCGGCTCGCCGGGACGGCCCCACCGGCCCGAGGTAGCTCACCGCGTCCCCGTCGACGTGGGGCAGCACCTGCTCGGCGAAGTAATGCTCGTCCTGGATGATCCCGCAGATCACCAGCCGCCGGCCGGCCATCCGGGCGATCTCGATGGCTGCCGCGGTGCCCTTGTCGGGATGGATCCGGCCGAGTACCACCAGATCCTCGCCGCCGGCCGCCGAGAACGGCAGGGCCGCCAGGTCGATGCCGTGGTGCACCGTCGCGACATAGTCCAGTTCAGGGCTGCGATCGGCGTCGGAGATGGACACGTAGGCGGAGGCCGCCCGGCTGTAGGCGGGGAGGATGCGCGGGTCCGAGAACCCGTGGACCGTCGTGACCATCGGGGCCCGGACATGCGCCGCGAACGCCAACGGCAGCCAGTCGAGATGACTGTGCACGAGGTCGAACTCGCCGGAGCGGGCCAGCGCATGGGACACGTGCAACGCCTCCCACACCCGGCCGTCGAGCGCCGGGTCCTCGGCATACCCGTGCGGGCATACGCCATCCAGCTTCCCGGCCGTGCGCGAGTCCAACGTCGCGAACAGGGTGACATCGACGCCGCGCGCCAGCAGGCCCTCCGCGAGGTGGCTGGCGATCTGTTCCCACGGGCCGTAGTGCCGCGGCGGGGTGCGCCACGCCACCGGCGCCAGCATCGCGACCTTCACACCGCCCTCCTCGTCGCCCTGTCGATCACCATGCTCAACCGCCTCAAAGCCGAGAGTCTCCACGGACCGCCCACGAGCAGTATGGGCCCGCCCCGCCCGGCCGTACGCCGCGGTGATCCGCGGCCTCTCCGCAGGCGTCGTACCGCGCAGCACAACGATCAGACCCAGCAGCCAGACTCCCGCGATCACACCAGCGGACACCACCGCAAAGCCACCCGCCCGCCGTCGCAGACGAGTAGCCAGGAAGACGCTTTATTACCACGGAACAAGATAGCGGCAACGACGCCGAGCGCCCTGATGCCAGCCGTCACCCCGACGCAGGCCAAGGCCTCCGCAGATGAATCGAACCCCCCACCGCTCCCCGAGACCACCCACCTTGAGCTGCACATACCAGGGTTGGGGAGGCCTGTCGCGCCTCGGCAACGCACCACAAACAACCCCAACCACCATGACCCATGCGACTACACATCGCACACACGTTCACGCTGTCCGCACTCGCCACCTAACAGCTGTTTGGCCGGCTGGCCTGCGGCACGAATCTGCAACGGCGAGCAGAGGCCCAGGCCATATACATCGAGGTCCCGGGCCGTGTGAACGACGCGGGACCGCAAGATCAACCGACTGGTCGGGTGACGCGCAGGCTCACGCGGAGACGGCCGTCCAGACCTCCTGGCTGGCGAAAAGTCCACCCACCCCAGCGCCGCGGTCCTCGCGATCAACACGGCTCGGGTCGGCGGAGAGGACCTGGTCTGGCGACCGGTCCCGCCGTCGCGCGCGCTGCGGCGGACGACTGCTTTCAATGCGAGTGTCCCGGTGCTCGAGGTCACGACCGACAAGGCACCGGTCCACCCGCGGCTCCTCGACGAACTCCTACCCGAGGCCTGCCACGTCGACGCCGCCCGGAAGAACAACTGGATCGAAGCCGACCACGGCCGGCTCAAAGCCCGGCTCCGACCGATGCGCGGACTGAACGCCTCCGCTCCATCCAGACCGTCAGCGCCGGACACGGCCGGGTAACGGGGGCGCATTGCTGCGTCCCCGTCCCCTCAGAACCGTGCGTGCGCCTTCCGGCGCACACGGCTCAAGCAGCCCGCTTTGGTTTGCAGTCTCTGCAGTTGCTGTCCGTGTCAACCGTGTCCGCTGCCGGGGTGGCGGCGGGCGCAGTCAGCGTGCATGTATATCCCCACGTGCATGGTTCGGGTCGTGCTTGTGTGGTGTCCAGCCCGGCCGTCCGCGTTTCCTGTGACGATGTCCTTTCGTTCGATCGCCGTGCGGAGCGTGCGGAACCAGTTCTCCCATTGTCCGGGGAGGTCGGGTGTGCGGTCGGCGAACAGCAGACTGTGGCCGCAGCCCGGGCATCTGCCGCCCTGTGCGCGTAAGGCGTGTTGGACGGACGATGCCAAAGGTGGGCCGTGACGGGTCTGCCGTCGACGTCGGTCGGTCCAGTAATCGGCAAGGGCCGGGTCGTCCGGAGACGACCGGCCCGCGACCATGACGTGCCGGATGATCGGAGTCCAGGCGTATTTGTGCAGGTAGGCGCCGGTCTTGTGATCTCCGAATACCCACTGGTCGTTCCTGGACTTGTTGAACGGGCCCCAGTAGCGCTTTATGATCCACTGTCGGCCTTTGTTGGGGTGGGCGCCCCGCGCCCACTGGTCGAGTTGCACCCAGAGAACCCGGTCCAGATCGCTGAACGCTTTCTTCGCCACCCCTGTCCGGTAGTAGGCCGCCTGCCCTCTGATGATGGGGTTAAGCTTGCCTATCACGGCCGAGGCGGGCTGTCCCCGCAGCGCCCGCAGTTCGGCCTTCATCCGCCGCCGTATCCTGGTCAGCGCCTCCCCGCTGGGTTTTATGAGCAGTTTCGGGCCGTCCTTCGTCGGGTAACGGCGGACGTTGAATGAGAGGAAGTCGAACCCCTCGGTGTCGGTGGCGATCCGGGTCTTTGCGTCGTTGAGACGCAGACCCTTCGGAGCCAGCCAGACAGCGAGGCGCTCCCGTGCCGTTTCGGCCTGTTCCTGGCTGTGGCACAGCACGGCCAGGTCATCGGCGTAGACGACGACGGCGGGGCAGTCCCGGGCAAGTTCTCCGTTCTTCCGGTATCTGACCCCGGCGGCTTCCTCTATGCCCTGCAACGTTATATTGAGTAGCAGCGGTGAAATGACCCCGCCCTGGGGAGTTCCCTCCGAGGTCGGGGCGTACCGGTTATTGTCGACCACCCCCGCCCGCAACCACCCTGCTATCTGTTCCCGCCCAGGGAAGCCAGCAAGGCGGCCGAGCAAATGGTTATGGTTGATTCTGTCGAACGCGGCCTGGAGGTCCGCGTCGAGGATCCACCCGCGTTTCGCTCCTTTCTTTCCCAGCAGGGAGAAGATCTTCTCGATCGCGTCATGGCAGCCTCGTCCGGGCCGGAAGCCATACTGGCTGGCATCCAGCCGGGCTTCCCACTCGGGTTCCAATGCGTTCTTGACCCGGTTCTGCTGGGCGCGGTCCGCGATGACGGGTATACCGAGTGGTCTGCCTTTTCCGTTCTTCTTGGGGACGTGCACCCGTCGGACGGGGAGTGGGACCGTGCCCGATCCGCATCGTTGCAGCCACTGGGCCAACGAGGCCCGCTGCCGAGAGGTCATAGCGACCTCGCCGTCCACTCCCGGCGTCTTTCGGCCGGAGTTGCGCTGGCTTACCTGCCGCACGCTGACCAACGTGTTGGCACGGCTGCGCAACATCAGTTTCTGTAGATTTCGGGCGCGCTTGATGTCGCCCGCCTGCGTCGCCTTGAAGATCCTCTGCCGTAGCCGCGCTACCTGCCTGTCCTGCGACGACCAGTCGATGGCATCCCAGTCCGGCAGGTCCTCGGGTCCGTTCACCCCAGCTTCGGGCACGGTCGACACCGCCACCACGGCGGTGCTGGTCGTGTCCTTCACCGAAGCGCCCAACGTGCCCCTCGGACTCGGGCGGTTCCTTGTCATCGGTGTGTCCAAAGGGCCACCTGGCTCACGTCAGCTCCCTTTCGGGCCCAGGCACGGGTCAAGCCTGGTATACGGCCAGTTACACGGGCGCGGCCGGTTGAAGGTCCCGCCATCTGCACCCGCCTTCCTGTCGCCTTTCGGCTGCCGCCGTTCGCTTCCTGAGCCATCCTTTCCCGCCATGGCATTAAGCCCCCCTTACGGTCGGCTTACCGAAGCCGGTCAGCTCTCCGGACCTCGACGGGGTTTCCGCGTTCCGCACATGTGAGATACAGCCGGGATGGGGTGCCCTCTCTACCCCGGGGCCACGGTGCTCATACGGCCAGAGGAAAGAACCCCAGCCGCCATCGCCGCCTCCCAGCGGCAGGCCCTGGACGCCGGTCTTGCATTCCATCTCCGGCGCTTCTGATTACGAGGCTTCCATCAAGGGTTCACCTTATTCACCCTTCCGGCCTTCCCCTCGCCTGTTCCCGACGGATGGACATCGGTTCTTGGGCTTTTCCCCGGGCTTCACACCCAGCGCATGGACTGCATGCGGCGCGCGTGCCAGGGCGGGGACGGGCTCCCGAGCCACTAGCCCGGAGACTCAGTACCGACCACCGGCCCTCCATCACTGGTCTCACTCACTCTGTGCGACCTCGTCGTCGCACCCCTCGTCCAGAACATCCGCCGCGGCCACTACGAACTCGGGATCGACATCCACCCGCGGCTGAGCTGGCAGCCGCGTTCACCGAACTCGACGCAGCCGTCTGACCAGCAGACGCCTGGGCCGCTGTCACGCACAGGTCATCAGCAACGCAACAGTGCCCCGTGACCGCACCGACGATCACAGCGTAGTCAGTCGAACACAACCTCCGATGATCCGCGGAGAGCCACTTTGCGGGCTGCCCCAGGTAGAAGTGCCTGGCCGGCACCCCTCGCCCGGTCTGGTGAGCCGTCTTCGAACCCGCACCGACATATTCGCTTCGGGTGATGGAGAATGTTGGTATGTCGGGGGCTGATGCCAGGACGGCCGGGGCGGACTTCTTCATCTCCTACACCAGGTACGACAGGTCCTGGGCAGAATGGATCGCCTGGGAGCTGGAGAGGGCCGGATACCGGGTGACGATCCAGGCCTGGGACTTCGTCCCCGGCAATGACTGGCGAGGCAAGATGGAGGAGGCCTTCGGTGCCACCCGGACCATCGCGGTCCTGTCGAGGGCGTATCTGACCTCCTTCTACGGCCGGGAGGAGTGGCAGGCCGCCCAGCAGGCCGATCCCGGCGGATTCGAGCGCAAGCTGCTGCCGGTCCGCATCGAGGACTGCGAGCGACCGGAGCCGTTGCGTACCTGGGTCTCCATCGACCTGTTCGATCTCGGCGTGAACGAGGCGCGCCGTCGCCTGCTCGCCGGGGTACGGGGAGCGTTGGAAGGCCGGATGCGGCCTGACGTCGCCCCGAACTTTCCCAGCCCGCCCTGGCGCGCGCGGCCTACGGCTTTCCCCGGGCCAGGCGGCCCCCGTTCGTCCGCTTCCGCCGCCCCCGTACCCGGCGCGGGGGCGGCGGACGGAGCGGACTCGGCATGGTTCTCCTCGCCTGCCTCTCCGCCCATCGTTCCCGTTCGTGATGCGGCCGGTCAGAGATCAGATTCGGTGCGGTTCTCCCCCATCGGTTCCTACCTCGTCGGCCACCGGGGTTGGGTCAGTTCGGTGCGCTTCTCTCCCGACGGACGAACGCTCGCCTCCGGCGGCGGGGACGCGGTCCGGCTATGGGAGGTCAGCGATCCGCACCAGGCGCGCCGTCTCGGCGCCCCCCTCCACGGTCACACCCGCGGAGTTCACCAACTGGCCTTCTCACCGAACGGGGCCCTCCTCGCCAGCGCCAGCGAGGACCACACCGTGATGCTGTGGAACGTCCACGATCCACGCAACGCGCACCAGGCAGGGACCAGCTCCGGGCACGCCCGCGGCGTCTGGTCGGTGGCCTTCTCCCCCGACGGCCACACCCTCGCCAGTGCCGGCGACGACCACACCATCCGACTCTGGGACGTCGAGAAGCCGCACGAACCACGCCCGCTCGGCCCGCCGCTCACCGATCACACCGACTCGGTGCGCTCGGTTGCCTTCTCCCCCGACGGACGCACCCTCGCCAGCGCCGGCGACGACCGCAGGGTCCTGCTGTGGGACATCAGCGACCCGAGACGGCCCCACTGCACCGCCGCCCTGTTCACCAACACCATCCAGGTGTGGTCGATCGCCTTCTCACCGGACAGCCGCACCCTGGCCGGTGGAGCCGGCGGTGAGGACCACACCGTGCTGCTCTGGAACATCCACAGCCTCGAACCGGAACCGCCCCAGTCCCTCGCGGGGCACTCCGGCTGGGTCGCCTCGGTGGCCTTCGCCCCGGACGGCCGCACCCTGGCCACCGGCAGCAGCGACAAGACCGTTCGGCTCTGGGACCTCCGCCAACCCCACCACCCCCGCCCACTGGGCACCCCGCTCGTCGGCCACACCGAACGCGTCATGTCCGTCTCCTTCGCACCCGACGGCAACACCCTCGCCTCCGCCGGCCGCGACCAGGACATCCGCCTGTGGACCAGGGCGCCGAACCCCTGACGGGACGAGCCCGCCTACTCCGCCATCCCGCGACGCCCGCCGACGCCGTCGGATCACGAGACCGTGAGGACGTCGTCGAAGGGCAGGCGAAGTGATCGCGCTGTGGGCGGGCCAGCGATGGCGAGGCGAGATCCGTGGCGTCGCGGACGTCGTTCTTCACCCGCCGGTAGTAGAACGCCTTCGCCCCCAGCGGATGCGCCAGAGATGCACCCTGGCGTCCAGGTCGGCCAGCGCGTCGACCGCCCAGTACCAGCCGTAGTCGCCTCCAACACCCGGGCAACAACCCCCGGCCTACCCGGGGGCCGTCACCAAGGAGCGGAGGCCCCGCTCCTTCATCGCATCAAGGCCGGTGGCCCAGTTCTGCGCCCCACAGGGTTACGGTCGCCGACCAAGCCCGTGCCCGCCCCGAGCTCGTCGCTGCCAGCCAGCGGCCGGCGCGGAGACTCGCCGGAGGCTCAGAGGTCACCCTCGGCGATCACGCGATGATTGATCAGCCAGCGCGCGAGATCCTCCGAGGTGTCCAGTCCCGGCAGCCCGCAGGCCTGTAGCCGCAGCCGCACGCCGGTGATCACGTTGCGTATGTAGGCGGGTGAGCGTTTCAGTCGAGTGCCGACCTCCTCGTAGCTGGCCGATCGGAGGTTCGGGCCCGACCCGGACAGCAGCGGGCGGCACAGCTCGGTGAGGGCCTTGGACTCCGCCGGCCTGAGCGTGATCGGCATCGTGGAGGTCGCCCCGCCGGCCAGGGACATCACCATCTCGCGGACTCGCCAGGTGAAGCCGAGCGCCGACGCGTCGACGTGGACGGCGACGATACCGCCGTCCACGAGGTTCGCGACGATGTCGAACGTGAGGACGGGAAGCGGCGTTGCCGCGCCCCCGGGTCTGATGACCAGGTCCTCGCCGACGGGTGGGCGCAGTGAGATCGGCTTGCTGGCCGACCGGTTGTAAACCAGGACGCAGTCGTCCAGGACCCGCACTGACGCCGTGAGCCGTGACAGCCAGGTGTCACTCGGAAGAGTGATGTCACAGGTCCGTTCGCGGCCGATGGTGATCTCCCTGGCGTGGGTTGCCGCCCACCTGTTCCCGTCGTACTCCAGCACCACGGTGGGAAGGTCGTCGGCCGGTGGCGTCTGCGGGATGGGGACGCGGGTCAGGCGCATGGCGGGAGGTAGGGGGTGGACGGGAGCACGTGGTGCCACTCGTCGGGCGTGAGCTGGTCGGTGGGCGAGGTGGCGCAGGCGGTGGCGACGAGCCGGTCGGCGCCGATGTCCCACAGCCGGACCGTGCTGTCCTCACCCGCGGTGACGAGTGTTCGGCCGTCCGGACTGATCGCCACCGCGTTGACCGAGCCGGCGCTGCTGGTGAGTTCGGCTAGCGGCCGGCTTGCCGTGCCTCGGCTGGTGGCGTCCCGCAGCCAGACGGATCCCGCCTGGCTGGCGGTCGCGAGCAGCCGGCCGTCCGGTGTGAACGCCACCGCCGACAGGGAGCTCTTTTGGCCTCCCTGACCGGCCAGGGAGGCCAGCGGCGTGCCGACGGTGCCACGGCTCGCGGTGCTCCAGACGCGCCCCACGCTGTCCTGGGTGGCGGTGGCGAGGAGGCGGTCGTCCGGGCTGAACACCAGAGACCAGACCGGGTGGCCATATCCGGTGAGGGTCGCCAGCGGTTCGACCGCGCCGCGTCGGCTGGGGTCCCACAGCTGGGCGGTCCGACCGTCGTTGCCGGTGGCGAGCAGATGACCGTCGTGGCTGAAGGCCACCTCGTAGACGGCGCCGGAGTGCCCGGCCAGGGTGGCCAGCGGCGTGCTGACGGTGCCGCGGGCGGCGGAGCTCCAGAGCAGGGTCACACCGTCCTCGCCACTAGTGGCGACCAGACGGCCGTCTGGGCTGAACGCCGCCCCGTCGACCGCATTGGTGTGGCCGGTGAAGACCGCCAGGGGCTGACTGACGGTGCCTCGGCTCCCGGCGCTCCACAACCAAGCCATGTGATCCCGGCTGGTCGTGGCCAGGGTGCGGCTGTCCGGACTGAACGCCAACCAGGCCGCCTGATCGGTGGCACCGGTCAGGGTGGCCAGCGGCCGGACGGCGGGACCGCGGTCGTGGGTGCTCCACAGCCGGACCGTGTGGTCCTCACTGGCCGTGGCGAGCAGGCTTCCATCCGGGCTGAACGCGATGGTGACGATCGGACCGCTGTGGCCGATGAGGGTGGCCAGGGGGCCGTTGCTGGTGCCGCGGCTGTTGGCGTCCCACAGCCGGGGGGCGCCGTCCTCTCCGGCGGTGGCAATCAGCGTCCCGTCCGGACTGAACACGGCCGTGCGGATCCTACCGGTGTGGCCGGCGAGGGTGGCCAGCGGGCTGGTACCGGCGGCGAACAGGGCCAGGACGCGCAGCCGGGCCTCGGTGGTGGGCGCGGTGTGGAAGGCGGCGAGCGCGAGGCGGTGGGCGAGCGCGGGGTCGTCGTGCTTGGTGGCGACCGAGGCTGCGGCCAACTGCCGGGACCACGCCTGCGGATCACCCGGATTGGCGCTGGCCTTCCCGCCTCCCGACAGCATCACCAGCAGCGACGTGACCAGCCCCACGACCGCGACCAGCGCCGCCACGCCGCCCAGCAGGACCACCGAGCGACGCCGCCAGGGCCCGCCGGGCGCGCCGGGGCTGCTCGGCCTTATACCACCGCCAACGGCGTCATCGCCCCCAGCGCCGCCCACGCGACTGATCGCGGCCATGGCCTCGGCGGGTGTCACGAGCGGACCATCGACCGAGCGGGTGGTCTCGGTCGGCGGACGGTCCGGCAAGCACGCGCTGCCCTCCGGCGGGTCGGTGGTGGCGGTGCGGCGGACACTGGACGTGCTGTGGACCGGCACGTGGGCGTCGGCGAGCCAGTCGGCGCCGTAGACGTCCGTGGTGGCCGCGGACAGCGCGGCCATGAAGTCAGTGGCCTGCGGGTATCGGTCGTCGGGATCGCGGGCGAGCGAGCGCAGCACGACGTCGCCGATCGGCCGGGGTATGGAGGACGGGGGCTGCGGGGGCTCCACCAGGCGCCGCAGCGGCCGGTAGGGGTCGAAGGCCGGGACGCCGGTGAGCAGCTCGTAGAACACGAGCGCGAGGGCGTACAGGTCGGTGCCAGGACTCAGCCGCGAGCCGGAAAGCTGCTCGGGAGCCATATACCGGGGGGTGCCGCGCACCCGGCCGAGAGTCGGGTCCACGCCGGTATCGGTGAACATCCGTGCGATGCCGAAGTCGCCGATCTTGGGCGTTCCGGTGCTGTCAAACAGCACGTTGGTCATCTTGATGTCGCGATGCAGGATGCCCCGCTCGTGGGCGTGACGCAGGCCCTCGGCCATCGCCAGCGCCACCGCGCACGCCTTGACCTGCCCGAAGCCCGGGCCGGGGTGCAGCGTGCCGCCCTCGAGCAGCTCCATCACGATCAGGGCCAGGTCGTCCGCCTCCAGATAGTCGTAGACCCGCACGATGTGGGGATGATCGAGCATTGCCAGCATCTGGGCCTCGGCGGTCATCACCGCGTCGGTCATGGCGGAGTCGATCGACACTGCCTTGATGGCGGCCCGGCGCCTGAGCTGCCGGTGCTCCCCGGCGACGACCACGCCGTGGCCACCGCGGCCCAGCACGCCACCGATCGTGTAGGCGGGCAGCGCCGCGGCGATCCGCTTCGGGTCGATGGACGTCACGCGGGCCATCGGCGCCGCGCAGGAAGGCCGTGTCGTCGCACTGTGTGACTCCCCGTTCGCGATAAGCCAACCGGATGTCACGGTCCGGCCGGATTCGTGTCGCGGAGGGGATTGTGCCAGAAGATGCCGCTTCGGTATGCCTGTCCGTCGAACCTCGCGTCGGACCAACGCGTCTGCGCAGGTCGGGGGTACGGCCGACAGGCACGCCGCGGGACGGACCACGAAAGCGTCGTCGCCTCCGAGCCGCTAGCGGCGTGCCTGCGTCTCTGGAGCCGTGACGCGCCGCAGCAGCTGGCCGTGCCCTCGGCGTCCGACGCCGCGTCCTACCGCCGCCAGATCAAGGACCTCACCCGCTCGCCGCTGACGGAACGCCAGGTCGGCCAGCTGTTCGACGCGCGCCGGACGGTTCCCGCTCACACCGCTCCCAATCCGACCAGGGCACGGGTGTAGCACTACACTATTCGGGATGCGATCGTCGGGGCATTCTGACCTCGAACCGAATCCGATGAAGATCCTTCCGGTTTCGCACACGCATGAGTGGAGGCCATTCGATGACGGCGCCAGCGTCGCCTCAGTTTCATCAGGACCGTTCACGAGGAAAGGCCGCTTATCTTCTCACGCTGCTCTCCGCGGTCACACTGGTTGCCCTGGCCTTCGCCGCTCCCGCGTCGGCCGCCGCGTCCAGGACACCGGGCGCACCGTGTGGATTCAATCCGCCCAGCGGATATCACCTTCGAGAATTTGTTGATATCATCGATTCCGGTGGTGCGCAGGTTCAGATCTTCACGGGAGGCTATCAGAATCAGCAGTTCGTTGTCCGTTTTACGAAAGGCCCAGATTCCAATTTCACAGTCCTTGGATCTGAAGTCGGCGTAGACGAGAATCACAAGCAAACATACGGATTCACGGGAGACTGGGGTCGGTTCCCGTACGGATGGTGCTCGACGCCTTCACCATCCCAGCCGATAAGGATCTCCTACACTATCGTGGACCAGTTTAATCACCGCTGGGGTAGGATCTGGTGCAACAGCCAGAAACCCTGCACCTCCCTGGAGGAAAACACCCCCAAGTAGGTCCCCTGCTCGTCATCCTCCTCTCGACATGCGGCGGCCTGCCGAGGCTTCCGCCCATCCAGCAATTGCACGAGGCTCCCCTACCGACGTCGGAACCGGTGGGCGGACACGACGTCGACGCATCACTCGATCATGACCGGTCAGGAGCTGCGGGACAACGGACTCTGCCGATGCAACAGTGCCCGCCCGGCTGCTCGGACCGGAGCATCCGCACACCCTGACCGCCCGGTATCAACCTCGCGGCCTTCTACAGGCAGGCCGGGCGGACCAGCGAGGCACTCGGCCTCAAGAAGTAGGTGGTCGCGGACGGTACGCGGCTACTCGGACCGGACCATCCCGACGGCCTCACCGCCCGTGCCAACCTCACCTTCCTTTACGGACAGGCGGACCGCACTACCAGCAGGATCATTCCCGAGGAGTGCGTACTCGCCGATCAGCGGCGTCTACTCGTCGACCAACGCAGGGACCGCCTCGGCCGAAACTGAGCCGAACCCCCAACCTCACCTCGAAAGCACCCGCCCTGAGCTGCCTCTTCTCGGGTTGGGGATGTTTGTGGCGCCTCGGCAGCAACCGAACCCCCAACCCTGGCGATTCGGTCTTCCTGGCTCTGTCAGTCCACCTCTGAGGATACCGACTCCGCCTGCCGACATTGATCCCCTTGATCAGCTTGCGGCGTCTGCCCGTGTGTTGTCGACAGCCCTGTCCTGTCGGGCACAGCCGTGCGCTACAGGGCAGGCGACAGCCGACCGCCGGTTGCGTGGCTTTGACAAGATGCCCGCCGGCGCGTGAGTGTCGCGGCGCTACGCTGGTACGGCGGGGCTCGGCCCTGGAGGTCCGTGACGGGAGGTGCGTGATCACCGCGGAGATGGCGGAGATGATTGCCCCTGCGTGGATGCATGAGCAGGTCACGGCGGCGCAGTACGACTCCTGGTCCGACGAGCAGTGCGCGGGCATCGAGATCGTGGACGGGATGGTCGTCGTGAGTCCCAGCGCGTCCAAACGCCACAACCGCCTGGTCAAGATCCTCACGGTCGCGCTGGAGGCGGCCGCAGGGCCGGAGTGGAACGCCGACTTCGACGTCGACGTCCGCCTCCAGGACGTGCCGCTGACGAACCGGCGTCCCGACGTCGTCGTCTACCGCGCCGACACCCTCGACGTCACGCCCACCCGGCCCGAGCATGTCCTGCTCGTCGCCGAGGTCGTCTCACCGGGATCGGAGACGACCGACCGGATCGTCAAGGCCGAGCAGTACGCCAAAGCCGGGATCGCCTACTACTGGCGGGTTGAGCAGCCCGCCGCCGGCGTCCCCGTCACCCACACCCACGTCCTGGACCCGGCAAGCGGAACCTACCGGCCCACCGACGTCTTCACCGGCGCCATCGACGCGGCCGCCCCCTTCCCCGTCCGCATCGACCTCACCCGACTCTGACGGCGTTCGCCAGATCGACCGCCTGCCGACCCCAGCGAGGGCACCACAGATCGGGCACGCGAGCTCTGGTGGATCCCGCCGCGGTTCCCTTCTCGCCGCTGCGGACAGGACGTGGCCACGCCCGCCCGCCATCACCAGCAGACCGTCGGGAGCGCGGTTCAGTTCCACAGAGTGGCGATCGGGGCGGCGACGATGCCCTCGCCGAGCGGGTAAACCCGCTTGCCAGTGTGCAGGACGACACCGGCGACGAAACGGTCACCGAGTTCGTCGCGCAGCCAGGCAAGGTGGCGTGCCGCGTCACGGCCGGGCCCGGCGTCGGCCTTGACCTCGACCCCGATCACCCGCCCGCCACCCAGCTCGACAAGCACGTCGACCTCATGGCGACCACCCTCCTGACGCAGATGGAACAGGCGCGGCCGACTGGCACTCACCGGCACCTCAGCCCGCAGCTGCGCGACCACCAACGTGTCCAGCAGCCGACCCAGCAGATCACCGTCCCGCAGCACCGCCCGGACATCGACCCGCAACGCCGCCCCGATCAGCGCCGGATCCACCACATAACGCTTCGGAACCTGCACCAGACGCTTCAACCGATTAGTCCACCACGACGGCAGACTGTCCACGACCAGCAGATTGCGCAACAGACCGTCGTAGGCATCGGCGGTCTTCGCGTTGATCCTCGCCGCCTCGAACACCGTCCTGTTCGCCACGATCCCCGCGGAGTTCAACGCCAGCACCTCGACATAGCGGCGCAGCCTGTCCGGATCCCGCGACTCGCCCAGCAGCTCCACATCACGGGTCAGAAGCTGATCCAGATAGCTCTCCAACCACTCCTGACCCCGGGCAGCCGACAGGCGCAGCGCCGGCTCGGGAAAGCCACCCCGCAACGCCAGCCCCAGATAGCCGGGCAGATCCGGCGGATCAGCCGGCGACGACAGCGCCTCCACACCCGCCTCGGCGATCCGGTCGACAAACGACGGCCCGTCCACCCGCCCGGCGATCTCCCGCAACGACAGACCACTCATCGCGACCCGGACCAGACGACCCGTACCCGGCCAGTTCTCCGCCTGCAGATCCGCCCGCACCGACCCCGTCACCAGAAACCGGCCCGACCCCGGCCACGCATCCACCGACCGCTTGATCGCCCCCAACACCCCCGGCACGACCTGCCACTCATCCAACAGCACCGGCTCGGGAAACTGACGCAACGCCGCATCCGGATCCGCCCGAAACGCCACCGCCTCCGCCGGCTCATCCAGACGCACCACACTGCGCGCATGCCGCGCCGCCGTCGTCGTCTTCCCCGCCGCCCGCGGACCGACGATCAGCACCGCCGGCAACTCGCCGAACATCTCATCGATCTTCGCATCCACCAACCGAGGCAGATACGAACTCTCCACAACCCCTCCGACCTGGACAGCAATCGATGGCTACCGGCACCACACGGAGACCGATACCATCATCCTACAGGTGGCACTACCAGTTTCACACACACTTGACTGCCACTCCGCTGCACTCACCGTGGACAGGACGTGGCCACCCGAGCCGGGACTCACCTCAACCATCCTTTCACCGTCTGCACCGACACCGTGTCCGAAGGTGATCGCGCCGGGACGGCGGCCCGCACCCGGTCTCCGCTCGTTGCGGTCCGGACGGGTTTGCCATCAGGCGCAACGGCAACATCCAAGGGAGGGCGGGTGACGCGAGTCACCCGTGGCGACCGTCGGCTGTGCGGCGCAAGTGTCAGCGGTGACCGCGGGGCGGGAACCTGTACGAGGCCGAAGAGAGTAGGCGAGCGGCAGCGACGCGGAAGCCTGGTGGACGAGCCGCGCCGAACGCTGCGGCGCACCTGCGCAGCTCCACCGCACAGCCCCTTGACGACATCACCGGCCCCCGCCGCGGCCGCACCCAGATCCGTCACGCCCTCACCCGCTACGACGGCGGCGCTGCCGTCACCGGCCCGGACGCCATCCGGGACGCCATCCTCGACGGCATCGGCCGCGGCAAGTCCTACGGCGCCGGGCTACTCTCCATCGCCCCCTACGGAGGCGCCCGATGACCATCCCCGCCGCCGCGAAACACCGCCTCGGCCGGCCCACCCTCGCGATGCTTCCCCGCGTGGCCGACTCTCTGTCCTTTCTTTATCTAGAATCCGTCCGCATCTTCCAGGACGGCACCGGCGTCCTCGCCCACGTCGCGTCCCCCCCTTGCCCAGCTACGCGGCATGGAAGGCCAGCGGGTCAATGCCTACTACCGGCTCTTCGCCCAGAAACACGGCGCTCCCCGCTTCCGCCGCAACTACGATCCGGCGAAACGGGACAGCCAGGACACGGTCAACCTCGCCCTGTCCGCCGCCAGTGCCTGCCTCTACGGCGTCGTCCCGCCGGGACCAGGCGTCCAGCCGAATGGTAGGGCTAGCCACACCCTCGGTTGTCCGCCTGGCCGTAGTGCCACTGCGCGCCGGGGTGGATGTACTGAATGGATGTCGTCGCCGCAGCCAATCGAGCTCATCCGCCTGAGCAAGGTCTATGGAACCGGCGCGGCAGCCGTGACCGCGCTGGACTCGATCACCCTCAGCTTCCCGAGCGGTTCCTTCACCGCGGTCATGGGTCCGTCTGGCTCGGGCAAGTCCACCCTGCTGCACTGCGCGGCCGGTCTGGAGAGGCCGACCGGCGGTCAGGTGCTGTTGGCGGGCACCGACCTGACCAGCCTCAAGGAGACCGTGCTCACCCGACTGCGGCGGGAACGGGTCGGTTTCGTGTTCCAGTCCTTCAACCTGATCGCGGCACTCACCGCCGAGCAGAACATCGCGCTGCCGTTGCGGCTGGCCGGCCGCCGTCCGAAACGGGCCGAACTCCACGCGGCACTGCATCAGGTCGGCCTGGCCGATCGGGCCGGACACCTGCCCAACCAGCTGTCCGGTGGCCAGCAGCAACGGGTCGCCATCGCCCGCGCCCTGGTCACCCGCCCGCACGTGCTGTTCGCCGACGAGCCGACCGGAGCGCTGGACCGCAACACCTCACGCGAGATGCTCACCGCGCTGCGCAGCCTGGTCGACGGTTCCGGACTCACCACCATCATGGTCACCCACGATCCGCTGGCCGCGTCCTACGCGCACCGGGTGGTATTCCTGGCCGACAGCCGGTTGGCCGGCGAACTGGTCGACCCGACCATCGAGACGGTCGCCGCCCGGATGACTCGGCTGGAAGGACTCCCGTGCTGAGCATCGCACTGGCCACCCTGCGGGCCCGCCGGGTCAGCTTCGCAGGCACTTTCGCGGCACTTCTGGTCGGGGTCACACTGCTGTCCTCGGTCAGCATCGCGCTCACCGGCGCCGCCGATCCCGGCGGGCACAGCCCGCTGCGGTTCGCCGCCGCGCCCACGGTGCTCACCCCCGCCGCGTCCTTCCCGATCCGCGGCGACGGCTACACTGATCGGCTCAGCCTGGACGGTCGCCCGGCGCTGCCGGACGCGGCGCTGTCGGCGGCCCGAGAGGCCGGCCGGGTGGTCGAGGACCGCTCCTTCTACGCCCAACTGGCCGGCAGCCGGACCTCGAAAGGCCAGCCGCCACTGGGACACGGGTGGTCGGCGGCGGCATTCACGCCGTACCGGCTGCTCGCCGGCAGCCCACCGAGCGGCACGGACGAGGTGGTGCTGGCCGGTGCGCCGCGCGACATGGTGGGCCGGCAGGTCAGCGTGCTGACGGTGGCCGGGCCGGCCAGCTACCGGGTCAGCGGGGTGACCGCGGCGACCTCGTTCGAACAGGCGATCTTCTTCTCCGACGACCGGGCAGCCGAGCTGAGCCCGCCGATCAATGCCGCGGTGGTGTACGGCTCGGCCGACAAGCTGCGCCCATCGATCGCCCGGACGAACCGCGACCAACCGGATCGCCTGCCCGAGGTGGTCCTGACCGGCAACGCCCGCCACGACGCTGACCCGGGTCGGGCCGACGAGCGGCTGGCGCTGCGGTCGGTGACCGGCCTGCTGGGAGTGACCGGCGGGCTGGCCGCAGTCGTCACGATCTTCCTGGTCGGCGCTACCTTTGCGTTCTCGGTCAACCAGCGCCAGCGCGAACTGGCCTTGTTGCGGCTGGCCGGCGGTACCCCCCAGCAGATCAGGACGATGGTGCTGGCCGAGGCTGCGCTGATCGGACTGGCCGCGGCCACCCTCGGCGCGCTCATCGGACTGGTAGGCGGCCCCTTGCTGGCGCGCTGGTTGGTCACCCGGCAGGTCGCACCGGACTGGTTCCAGGTCCGGCTGACACCGTTGGTGCTGGTGGCCCTGGTCGGCGTGCTGCTCACCGGGGTCTGCGTGGCGCTGGTCGGCGCCGCGCTGGCCTGTCTGCGCGCCGGCCGGATCCGCCCCATCGAGGCGCTGCGGCAGTCGCAGGTAAGCCGGACCGGGATGGGGTTGGCCCGCTGGATGCTGGGCCTGTTCACCCTGTTGCTCGGCGTCGCGTTGCTGTGGCTGGTGCCACTGGCCGATCCGCTGGTCGCGATCGGGCTGAACCAGGGCTTCGCGGTGGTGCTGGTCGTGGCCGTCGCGCTGCTCGCGCCGCTGGCGATCCGCCCCGTGACCCAGCTTGCCACCCTCCCGCTGGTTCTCGGTCGAGGCGCGACCGGCCTGCTGGTCCGGCAGACCACCTTCGCCTCCGTTCGCCGAGCAGCCGCCACAGCGGTGCCGGTGATCATCACCCTGGGGCTGGCCTCGGCCCTGCTCGGCTCGCTGGCGACGTTGAACGCGGCGAAGTCACATGAGCTGAATCGATCGCTGGCATCGCAGTTCACCGTGCTGAGCAGGACCGGGCCAGGCCTGGACCAGTCGGTGGTGGATCGCGTGGCGGAGCTGCCGGGCGTGACCAGCGAGCCGGTGCGCCAGGTACAGCTCTACGGTCCGCAGCGCGGCAGCACCGGCCTGGTTCAGTACCAGGCACAGGCGGTGCAGCCGTCAGCACTGACCACCCTGTTCGACCTCCAGGTGGTAGCGGGCTCGGTCACGGCACTCAACGACAGCACGATGCTGATCGACCAGGAATGGGGCAAGAAGGTCGGCGACAAGGTACCAGTGATCTTCGGTGACGGCACCCGCGGTCAATTGACGGTAGCCGCCGTGTTGCGTACCGGATTCGGCAACAACTCCGCATTCGTGACCCCGTCCCATGCAGGTCAACTGCTCGCCGACCGGATCGACGTACGCGGCCCGGCCGGTCTGAACGCGGCGGTGATCGCTTCAGCGATCAACCGGCCGGACGTGACGGTCCTGGCGACGACGGAATGGTCGAGAGCGACTGACCGACACCAGATCGAGCACAGCCGTCAGAATGCGACCACGGTACTTGCCATCGTGCTGCTCTACAGCGTGTTGGCAACCGCCAACACGATCGCGATGGCGACCGCGGCCCGTGGCCGGGAGTTCGCGGCGCTGCGACTGGCCGGTGCGGGCCGGTGGCGGATCGCGCTGATCAGCACGATTGAATCGCTACTTGCCGTCCTGGTCGGTGGACTGCTCGCGGCGATCGCGACCGCGATCTCACTGGTCGGACTCAGGGACGCCATCCGCCATGTGACCGATTCATCCCGTATTACGATCGAATGGGCTATGCTCGCCAGCCTGACAGGCGTAATTGCAGTGATCGCGATGCTGTCGACAGTGATCCCATGCCTGCTCGTGATGCGCGCTCGGCCTATCCAGCTCGTCGGCAACCGCGAGTAGGCAGCATCAGCGGCCTCGGACCATTCCCGCGAGCTGTCCGATCCGGAACGCTGGTGGATCTCCTGGTGACCTTGTGATTCTTGGGCGGCGAGAGCGGCGGGCCGCGCGCTGGTCACGCGGATGCGGCCCAGGCGTCGGCGAGCTCCCCGGGAGCGCGAAATTTTATACGGAGATCGCGCCAGGCACAACATTAGTGATGAATGGCACGATCTGCTAGCTTCTGCTTGCGAGCCGGCGATCCGGACCATTTCCCGTCGAGCAGGGGTGAACGCGATGCCGCGTGCAGACATCTCCTTTGATATCAGTCAGGTGTTACCCAAGGGTGGCGAGGAGTCGGTGGCCGAGCTGTCGGCGACCGTCGTGTTCGACGCCGCGCGGCTCACCCCGAAGCCGGTGGTGGTCCTGGCCACTCCGGGCGGCACGTACCATCGCCGCTACTGGGATCTCCAGCCACCCGGCCGCACCGGATACAGCAAGGCGGAGTACCTCGCCGCGCACGGACTGATCTTCATCGCGCTCGACTACTTCGGCGGCGGCGACAGCACACGGCCCGCCGACGGCGACTTCATCGGCCTGGAGGTGCAGGCCGACGCCGCGCACCTCGCGTACGAGCAGGCGCGCCAGCGGTTGCGGGACGGCACGCTCGCCCCCGGCCTGCCGGCGATCGACGACGCGACCTTCGTCGGGATCGGCCAGTCGCTCGGCGGGTTCATCACCATGATCCAGCAGGGGAAGTACGCCGACTACGCCGCCGTCGGAATCTTCGGGGCATCGCCGCTACTGATCACCGGCGTACGCGAGCAGCCCGACTGGGACACGCTGTCGACCGAGCAGCGGCGCGCCTGGGTGATCGCCGAGAACACCCGGCAGAGCGGAAACACCGAGCTGGAGATGTACCACGGCGCGCCGCGGGCGCAGTACGCCGGCATCTTCCACGTCCTGGACGTGCCGGACGACCTGCTGGCCTATGACGAAAAGGAGTGCCACACCCTGATCCCGCGGTACGCGGGTATCGACGGCATGACCCCGGGCCTGGCGAAGCCGTTCGCCGACCGCATCACCGCGCCGTTGTTCCTCGCCTTCGGCGACTCCGACGTCTCCGCTGACCCGCACCGTGAACCGACGGGCTATCCCGCGTCGCCCGACATCACCGTGGTCGTGATCCCACGCATGGCCCACATGCACAACTTCGCCGACACCCGCGTCCAGCTGTGGGACCGCTTCCTCGCCTGGCTCCCCGCCGCCATCTGACTCGCAGGGCTCCTGCACCGCGCCGACCGCGCTTCCCTTCCCAGCGCCGCACGTGCCGGTAGCCGCGCCGCACTCGCGATTGTCGTGCCCTTCGCTGCCGTCATCGGAGCCGATGAGACGTAGGAGAAGGTGTCCGGGCTCCCACTTCGCATCCACAAACGCCCGTGCCACCTGCAACCCCATCGCCGACCGGCGGCCGCGTTCACCGAACTCGCGCAGCGCTCCCGACACCGCCGCCGCGCGACGACCCCGGCGGCTGACGGCGTCTCAGTGGGCCGGCTGCCTGAGGATGATGACGCCGGTCACAGGTCACCGCTCTCGGGTGCGGGGGGCGGCACGGCGGGTCGGCGAGGCTGTGGTTGGGTCGTCCGGCCAGGGGTGGCGCGGGTAGCGGCCGCGCAGCTCCGCGCGGACCTGCGGGTAGCCCGTGCGCCAGAACGACGCCAGGTCGCTCGTCACCGCCACTGGGCGCCCCGCCGGGGACAACAGGTGGAGCACCAGTGGCGCGTGGCCGTCGGCGACGACGGGTACCCGCTCCCATCCGAACACCTCGGCGATCTTGACGGCCAGCACCGGGCCGGGCGCACCGCTGGTCCCGCTGTAGTCGAGGCGTACCCGGGAGCCGCTCGGCACCACCACCCGCTCGGGCGCCAACTCGTCCAGTCGGGCGGCGTGGGGCCAGGGGAGCAGCCGGCGCAGGGCGTGACCGGTGTCGATGCGTTCAAGGTCAGCGCGGCGTCGCACGTTGTCGAGGTCCGGCCCGAGCCAGTCCGGGGCGGCGTCGAGCAGGGCGGCATCGGTGACGTCCGGCCAGGGGGCGCCGAGCAGGCGGTGGCAGAACGCGAGTCGGTCGCGCAGGCTGAGCGCGTCGGCACTCCAGCGCAGCACGGGGAGTCCCGCGTCGCGCAGCCCGTCGAGCACGGCGGCCCGCAGCACGGACCGGTCCGGCCTCGCTACCGGGCGTTCGGTGAGAACGATGGCGCCGAGGCGCTCGACCTGGCGGGCGACGATGTCGCCCGCGGACCAGGCGACCTCGTCCCCGGTGTGCAGCAGCGCCGCGCCGGCCTCCCGTGCGGTGCTCGCGTCCAGGGCGACGGCCAGGCGTACGCGGGCGGACGTCCGGCCGGGGCCGCGGTCGGCGACCGCGATGGCGAGCCATTCCGTTCCCGTCAGTGCCGTGCCCGGGGCGAGTTCGGCGCCGGTCCCGCCAGCCATCAGGTAGCTCGGGCGGCCGGGGTCGCGGGCCCGCGCAAGCCGCTCGGGAAAGGCCAGGCCGACCACCAGCCCCGCCGCAAGATCGTCGGGCATCCCACCCGCTCCGCGCCCGGCGAGCCCAGCTTCGGCGGACCCGACCGGGCCAGCGGGTTTCCCGGGCCCGGTGAGCCCCTCGATCCCAGGGGGTGCAGCCTGCGCGGCCGAGGCCAGCCGACGGGTCTCCGCCCGCCAGCGGGCGGTCGCGGCCCGGTCGGTGTTGTTGCGCAGGTGACGCCAAGCGGCGACGAGGTCATCGGAGGGGCCACCGGCCGGGCCGTCGCCGGAGAGCATCGCCACCACCTCCGCCGCCCGGCGGGCGCCGATGGCCCGGCTGCCGTCGAGCAGCGCCCGCGCGAGCCGCGGATGGGCGCCGACCAGGGCGAACGCGCGTCCTCGTGGGGTCGTCCTGCCCGTCTCATCGGTGGCGCCGAGGGCCCGGAGCGAGGCTGCGGCAGCCTCCATCGCGCCGGCAGGAGGGTCGGGCAACGGCAGCCCCACCCCGCCGGGATGGCCCCAGACAGCCAGCTCCAGGGCGAACGCGGTGAGGTCGGCGACGGCGATCTCCGGTTCCGGCTGGGCGGGCAGCCGATCGTGCTCGGCGGCCGACCAGCACCGATACACCCGGCCTGGTGCCTCCCGGCCGGCTCGGCCCGCCCGCTGCCTGGCGGACGACCGCGACACCCGCACGGTGACCAGCGAGCCCAGCCCGCGGGCGTGGTCCATCCGTGGGGAGCGGGCCAGGCCGGCATCGACGACGACCCGCACGCCGGGCACCGTCAGGCTGCTCTCCGCGACCGCGGTCGCCAGCACGACCCGGCGACGCGGGCCGGCGCGCAGCACCGCGTCCTGCGCGCCGCCGGACTGGCGGCCGTGCAGGGCGAGCACGTCCACGACGTCGCGATGCTCGGCGAGCCGGCCCACGACGGTGGCGATCTCACCGGCGCCGGGCAAGAAGACGAGCACGTCACCGGACGTCTCCCGCAGTGCGCGTCCGATGGTCGCGGCGACGTGGTCGAGTAGCTTCGGGTCGACGCGCAGGCCGTGCGCCGGGGTGATCATCCCCGGCGGGGGTGTCCAGACCACGTCGACGTCGTGCATCGCGGCGTCCGTCCCGATGACCGGCGCGGGATGGCCGGGCGCGCCAAGCAGCGCGGCCAGCCGCCGGGTGTCGGCCGTCGCGGAGGCGGCCAGCAGGAGCAGGTCGGGGCGCAGCGCGGCGCGGACGTCGAGCAGGAACGCGAGCGCCAGGTCGGCGTCCAGGTGACGTTCGTGGCACTCGTCGAGGATGACCGCGTCGGTACCGGGCAGCTCAGGGTCGCGTTGGAGCCGTCGGACGAGCACTCCCGTCGTGACCACCTCGACCCTGGTGGACGGCCCGGCCCGGCGCTCGCCGCGGATCGTGTAACCGACCGCGCCCCCCACCTCGCCGCTGCCGGCGAGGACGGCCATCCGTCGTGCCGCGGCGCGTACGGCGATGCGCCGCGGCTCGACGACCAGGACCCGGCCACGGACATGGTCGGCGAGCGCGAGCGGGACGAGCGTCGTCTTGCCGGTGCCGGGCGGGGCGACCAGAACCGCGGCCCCGGCGGCGCCGCCGGGGCCGTGCTGGTCGCTGGCGGTCAGCGCGGCGACGAGCGCGGGCAGGGCGGCCCGGACGGGCAGATCAGCCCCGGCGACGGTGCGGTCGGGCAACATGCGCCCAGTGTCCTCGGATCAACGCGGCCGGGGGCGGCGCGCCCGCGAGCATCCGATCGTGGGTCGGGCGTGTTCACCGGCACCATCGACGCCACCGCCCCCTTCCCCGTCCGCACGCCGTCGCCCCTTGCCGTCACCTGTCAGTTGGTCCGGGTGTCGCCGTGAGGCGGTGGGTGAGGGCGGTGTGGCGGCGGCCCGCGCCGGGGGTGCGCACGGCGACGGCCAGCGCCCGGCGGCTGCCGGCCAGCACGACGAGGCGTTTGGCCCGGGTGACGCCGGTGTAGAGCAGGTTGCGTTGCAGCATCATCCAGGCCGAGGTGGTCAGGGGCAGCACGACGGCGGGGTACTCGCTGCCCTGGGAGCGGTGGATGCTGATCGCGTAGGCGTGGGCGAGCTCGTCGAGTTCGGTGAAGTCGTAGTCGACGAGCTCGTCCTCATCCGTGCGCACCGTGACCGTCTGCTCCTCGACGCTGATCGCGGTGACGACGCCGACGGTGCCGTTGAACACCCCGGCCGTGCCCTTGTCGTAGTTGTTGCGCAGCTGGGTGACCTTGTCACCGACCCGGAAGACCCGCCCGCCGAAACGCCGCTCGGCGACACCATCACCGCCGGGGGTGAGGGCCTGCTGCAGCAGCAGGTTGAGGTTGCCCGCCCCCGCCGGACCGCGGTGCATCGGGGTGAGCACCTGCACGTCGCGGCGCGGGTCCAGGCCGAAGCGGGCGGGGAGGCGGCGGGCGACGATGTCCACGACGAGCCGGGCGGTCTCCTCCGCCGGATGCGCCTCGGAATCCTCCGGTGGTTCGCAGGTGAACCAGAAGAAGTCGTCGAAGCCGCGCAACGTCGGCGGGCTGCCGGCGTTGATGCGATGGGCGTTGACGACGATCCCCGACCGCTGCGCCTGCCGGAAGATCCTCGTCAGCCGGACCCGGGGGATCGCCTCGGCGGCCAGCAGATCCCGCAGAACCTCCCCCGCGCCGACCGAGGGAAGCTGGTCGACGTCACCGACCAGCAGCAGGTGCGCGCCGGGCGGGATCGCCTTCACCAGCTTGTTCGCCAGGATCACGTCCATCATCGACGACTCGTCCACCACGACCAGATCCGCGTCCAACGGACGGTCCCGGTCATAGGCCGCCTCGCCACCGGGTCGCAGCTCCAACAGCCGGTGCACGGTCGCGGCCTCATGGCCGGTGAGCTCGGCGAGCCGTTTCGCGGCCCGCCCCGTCGGCGCGACCAGCACCACCCGGGCCCGCTTCGCCCGCGCCAGCTCCACCACGGAACGCACCGTGAAACTCTTCCCACAACCAGGGCCGCCGGTGAGCACCGCCACCCGGCTCGTCAAGGCCAGGCGCACCGCCTGCGCCTGCTCGTCGGCCAGCTCCTGCCCGGTCCGCCCACGCAGCCACGCGAACGCCGCCGCCCAGTCCACCGCCGCGAACGCACCCAGCCTCTCCTCGGCGGCGCCGAGCAGACCAAGCAGACCATTCGCCAGCGACGTCTCCGCCCGGTGGAAAGGCAGCAGATAGACCGCCGGCACCGGCCCCTCGCGGGCCGGCACCCGCTCACGCACCACACCCTCCGCCGCGACGAGAGAATCCAGACACGGACCGACGAGCTCCCGGTCCACCTCCAGGATCTTCACCGCCTCGGTGACCAGATTCGGCTGCGGCAGATAGCAGTGCCCGTCCTCGGCGGCCTGCGACAACGTGTACTGCAACCCCGCCCCGATCCGCTCCGGACTGTCCGGCGGAATACCCACCGCCCGTGCGATCGTGTCCGCGGTACGAAACCCGATCCCCCACACCTCCGAGGCCAGCCGGTACGGCTGATGACGCACCACCGAGATCGACCCGTCACCGTACTTCTTGTAGATCCGCACGGCCAGCGACGTCGACACCCCCACCCCCTGCAGGAAGACCATCACCTCCTTGATGGCCTTCTGCTCCTCCCACGCCAGCGCGATCCGCTTCGTCCGCTTCGGACCCAGCCCACGCACCTCGACCAGCCGCCCCGGCTCCTCCTCGATGATCCGCAGAATGTCCAGCCCGAAATGGTCCACCATCCGCTCGGCCATCGCCGGCCCAATGCCCTTGATCATCCCCGAGCCGAGATACCGACGAACCCCCTGGATCGTCGCCGGCAACACCGTCGTGAACGAATGCACCTGGAACTGCCGGCCATACCGCGGATGACTCCCCCACCGGCCCACCAGGCGCAGACTCTCCCCCACCTGCGCGCCCAGCAACGCGCCGACCACCGTCAGCAGATCCGGACCCGACCGCTCCGTCGCCAACCGAGCAATCGTGTACCCGGTCTCCTGCGCGACGAAGGTGATCCGCTCCAGCACCCCCTCCACCACCGCCATCCCCGGCCCCGCCGAACCGGACTGTCCCGCCGGACCGACGGTGGGAGCCGACGCGGCGGCAGAGTGCGAGGACACGGCCACCATTGTGCCCGCGCACCAGATCGGCCCTGTACCGCGCAGGTGCGATCAGGGCCGCGCAGGTGCGATCAGGCCGCGGGTCCTGGTCGACGACGCCCTGGTCCAGCCCGCCTCACCGCGGTCGAGCCTGATGGGCATCAATGTAGTCAACCCCTGTCCCGGCGTCCGGGACGGCCCTATTTCGCGTCGTACTCGCGGCGGGCGTCGTCGATGTCGTCGGCATGTTCCAGGGCCCAGTTCATAAGCGACCAGGCGGTGTCCAGCAACGTGTGGCCCAGCGGGGTGAGGGCATACTCCACCTGCGGTGGAACCGTCGGGTGAACGGTACGGAGGACAAAGCCGTCCCGTTCGAGGCCGCGCAGGGTCGCGCTGAGCATCCGCGGGCTGATACCCGGCACCCCGCGACGTAGTTCGGAGAACCTCCGGGCGCCGCCGCCCAGCTCGTGGACGAGGGTGACGGACCATTTGTCGCCGACCCGGTCCAGCACATCACGAACCCGGCACGCCGGTTCCCCCCGAACGGCCAGAGCTGCCGCGATCCGCGCGTGATCAATACTCTCGGCGCCGGCGCCGCTCGTCGTCATGGTTCCCTCCACGTAACCAAGGAAGAAAAAAGTGCCGTCTTCCACCCGGCCGCACCGTCGCCCAGACTGTGGCCGGATTCCCCAGACATTCGGACCCCACACAGAAAGTTGTGATCATGACAGTAGAAGCGTTGCCGCTCGACGAGACCTTCGCCGTGCCGGCCGACGCCGCCGCGCTCGACCGGGCGGCCACGGCCCTGCGCGAGAACGGCTTCGTCGTGCACATCGTCGACACCATCGCCGACGCCAGGTCTCTGCTCGGGGAGCTCCTCCCGCGCGACCGGGAGATCTTCACCGCCTCCAGCCAGACGCTGGAACTGTCCGGAATCACCGCGGACATCGACGAATCCGGCGAGTACGTCTCGGTGCGTGCCAAAGCCGGACCGCCCTCGGCCGACGTCTGGGACACCGTCCGGCTGGGCGCCACCCCCGAGGTCGTCGTCGGCAGCGTCCACGCGGTCACCGAGGACGGCCACCTGCTCGCCGGCTCGGCGAGCGGCAGCCAGCTCGCGCCCTACGCGGCCGGCGCCAAGCTCGCCTACTGGGTCGTCGGCGCGCAGAAGATCGTCCCCGACGTGGCGACCGGCCTGCGCCGGATCCACTCCTACAGCCTCCCGCGCGAAAGCGCGCGACTGCAGGAGCGCTACAACCAGACGTCGTTCATCGGCCGGATCCTGATCCTCGAGCGCGAGGCCTTCCCGGACCGCGGTCATGTCATCCTGGTCCGCGAGGCCGCCGGCTTCTGACCACCGCGACCGCGAGATCCCGGGCCCGCTCGTCGCGCATCCCTCCTCGCGCCAGGAGCGGGCCCCGGGCGCCCCACTACCGCCAGCTCCTCCGCCGCTCGGTGGAGGTGGCGAACTCCCAGATCGACCTCCCAGATCGACGCCGCCACATTGTCCATCATCTCACTCGAGATGCCGGGATAGACGCCGACCCAGAAGGTCCGCTCGGTCACGACGTCGCTGTTCGTAAGGTCTCCCACCACACGAACACGGCGCCGCAGGGCGGGATCGACGTCTACCCCGGCACGAGCTCGCCGCCGCCCTCCTGGTCGCGGTGGTACTTGCGGACGCCTTCCAGGATCAGGTCACGATCGGTGGCGCTCAACGGGTCCCTCCTCGGTTGTCCGTCGGCAACCGGCAGCCCTGCTCGGGCGGCCGTCACGGAGCCTGTTCCCCGACGACATCAATGACCGGGGAAAGGTCGCCGGGTACGCTGACCGTGCCGGCCGTGGGACGCTCACGACCATGGCACGATCGGCGGTGGGGACGAGGGCCCCTGGAGCTTGCGGGATCGGCACGGCCTGGCCGTTCGGGGTTCCGAGGCGAGGTGCCGCGCTGGTGCGGGCATGTCATCCAGAGCCGACGGCCGCGGTGACGCTGTTCTCGGCGGCGCTCGCGGCCTCCAGCGGGCGGACGGCGCGTGGGGTCGGGCTGGTGGCGTCGGCGGTCCTGGCCGGGCAGCTTTCGGTGGGCTGGAGCAACGACCTCGTCGATCGGCATCGGGACGCGGCCGGGGGTCGGGCGGACAAGCCCCTCGTCGGCGACGGGCTCACGCCCGCGACGGTGGCAGCGGCCACGGCGACGGCGCTGGTCGCCTGCGTGCCGCTGTCGCTGGCCTGCGGGCGACGGGCCGGGTTCACGCACCTCGCTGCCGTGGCGAGTGCCTGGGGCTACAACCTCGGGCTGAAGGCGACGCCGCTGTCGGTGGTCCCCTACGCGGTCTCGTTCGCACTGCTGCCCACCTTCGTCGTCCAGGGGCTGCCCGGCGCTCCCGCACCGCCCTGGTGGCTGCCGGCGGCGGCGTCACTGCTCGGCGCGGGTGCGCACTTCGCCAACGTCCTGCCGGACCTCGATGCCGACGCCCGCACGGGGGTGCGTGGGCTGCCGCAGCGCCTCGGGGCCGCCGGCTCGCGCGGGTCGGCCGCGCTGCTGCTCGCGGCCGGCTCTGCGGTGGCGGCGCTCGGGCCGGCGCGACCGTGGGGCCTGCGGGTGGGAGTACTGGCCGCGGTCGGGGTGCTGACCAGTGCCGGGCTGCGCCGCGACGACCGGACGGCCTTTCGCACCGCCATGGCCGTCGCCGCGATCGACGTCGCCCTCGTCGTCGCCGGCGCCCGGCTGGACTGACCCCGCGACATCGCGACATCGCGGCGGTCCGCGCATCGGTGTCCCGCCGTTGTGTCGATGGCGTGCCTGGATTGGATCTACCGTTACCGTGGAGCGACTGTCACACCGTGTGTGCGGGTGAGACCGGCGATGCCGCCGGCCACCGGCCCTGAGGCCCCTCCCGGAGACCCGTGAACGCTCCCCCGCCGCGGCGGCGCGCCCCCCGCCGGCCCAGGAACGACCCGGCCCAGTACGACGACCTCGCCGGCGAGTGGTGGGGGACGCACGGGCAGTTCGCCGCGCTGCGCTGGCTCGCGCAGGCCCGGGGACGGCTCATCCCGGACCCCCCGCACCCCGGCGCGGCGCTGCTCGACCTCGCCTGCGGCGCCGGGCTGCTCTCGGTGGCGCTCACCGGCCGGCTCGCTGGATGGCGGCATGTCGGCGTCGATCTGTCGGCACCGGCGCTGCGCCAGGCCACCGGGCACGGCGTGCTGGCGGTCCGGGCCGATGTGCACCGTCTGCCACTCCCGGACGGGCAGTTCTCCTGCGTCGTCGCCGGCGAGCTGTTCGAGCATCTCGCCGACCTCGACGGCGCCTGCGCGGAGATCGGCCGGGTGCTCGCGCCCGGTGGCACCATCGTCATCGACACACTCGCGGACACCCTGTTCTGCCGGCTGGCCCTGGTCCGCGTCGCCGAGCACCTGCCCGGGGGGCCGCCGCGTCGACTGCACGATCCGGCGCTGCTCGTCTCGCCAGACCGGCTGGCCGGCGCACTCGGACGCGCCGGCATCGACATGACGGTTGCCAACGGTCTGCGCCCGTCGTTCGTCGACTACGCCCGCTGGCTGGCGCGGCGCGCCGACTCGGTCCGGATGGTGCCCACCGGCTCCACCGCCGGGGTCTACCAGGCGGTCGGCTTTCGCACCGCGTCCGCGGGGGGCCACCGGTGAGTTCCCCGATTCCGTCGCCCCGCGCCCTCGCTGCCAGGGAGTCCGTCCACGCCGCGCAGCTCGCCCGCGGCGCCGTCGACGGCCTCGCCGCCCGGGCCGTCGACGCCGACCGCGACGGCGAGCTGCCCGCCGCTGACCTCGACGATCTGCGCGGCGCCGGCCTGCTGGGGCTGCTCGTGCCGACGCGGCTCGGCGGGTCCGGCGGTGGCTTCGCCGACTGGGCGGACGCCGCTCGGGTGCTCGCCACGGGCAGCGGCGCGACCGCCCTGGCCCTGAACATGCACACGTCGGTCGTCGGGGCGCTGGCCAGGACACCCGACGACCTCGCCCGGGCGATCGGGGCACCGCAGTCGTACTTCGCCGCCCGCGACCGGACCCTGGCGGCCGCCGCCGCCGGCGCGTTCATCGCCGTCGCGATGAGCGAGCGGGGCGCGGGCTCCCGCCTGTCCGAGCTGCGGACCCGCTACCAGCCCGACGGCGACGGCTACCGGATCACCGGTGTGAAGTCGTTCTGCTCGGGGGCGTCGCACGCCGACGTCTTCTTCGTCGCCGCCCGCGCCGAGGAACCTCGCACGTCCGTCCCACCCTCAGCCGCGACGATCAGTCACTTCCTCGTCCCCCGCGGCCCGGGGGTCAACGTCGAACCGAACTGGGACAGCCTCGGTATGCGGGGCACCGGCAGCCACGATGTGCGCCTCGACGTGCGGGTTCCCGCCGACGCGCTGGTCGGGGGCATGGCCGGGCTGAGCCTGCTGGTGGCGCAGGTGATGCCGCAGTGGCTGGTCGCCTCCTACGCCGCCGTCTACGCCGGGGTCGGCCGGGCCGTGTTCGACGCTGGGATCGAGCATGCCCGCGGCCGCACCGGCACCGGGCTGCCGCGGGGGCTCGCCGGGCTGCCCGCCGTGCGCGCCCGCTTCGGCCAGGCCGACGCCGCCCTGTCAGCGCTGGACGCGGTCGTCGACGAGTGCGCCCGCCGCGTCGACGCCGACCCGGGGTCACCCTCGACGAACCGGTGGGTGTGGCGGGCGAAACTGCTCGCCGGGCGCACCGCGCAGGACGTCGCCGCGTCGATCGTCGAGGCCTGCGGGACGTCGGTGACCCGCCGTGGGCATCCGCTGGAGCGGCTCTACCGCGACGCCCGCTGCGGTTCGCTGCACCCCGCGACGAGCGACGTGTGCGCGGACTGGCTGGGCCTCGCGGCGCTCGGCGGCGACCCGGACGCCGACGCGGATGTGGCCCGGTGGTGACCGCGGCACCGTCCGCCGCCGTGATCACCGGCCTGGGTTCGGCCTTCCCCGACCCCTACGCCCAGCAGAGCCTGTGGGACGACTACTTCGCGCATCGGTACCGGGGTGACGCGCTGGCGCGCCGGCTGTTCCTCGGCTCCGGCGTCCGCACCCGACACAGCGTGGTCGATCCCCGGCGGGAGGACATCAGCGACTGGTCGACGGCGGCCCGGATGCGCCGGTACCTCGACGAGGCCCCGCCGCTGGGTCGCCGGGCCGCGGGTGAGGCGCTGGCGGACGCCGGGATCGGCGCCGCCGAGGTGGGGCTGTTCGTCGTCGTGTCCTGCACCGGGTACGCGACGCCCGGCCTGGACATCCACCTGGCCCGCGAGCTGGGCATGGAGCCGTCGGTGCGCCGGCTACTGATCGGCCACATGGGCTGCTACGCCGCCATTCCGGGCCTGGGGGCCGCGGCCGATTTCGTCCGGGCCCGCCGGCAGCCCGCGCTCGTGCTCTGCGTGGAACTGACGTCCCTGCACGTCCAGCCCGCGGTCACACACCGCGACCTGGAACAGGTCATCGCACACGCCCTGTTCGGCGACGCCGCGGTGGCGGTCGTCGTTCTCCCCGACGCCCCCCACGGCCTGGAGATCCTCGACACCACCGCCGCGACCGCGCCCGCCAGCGAGGACCTGATGACCTGGCACATCACCGACCACGGTTTCCGGATGGGCCTGTCCCCGCAGGTGCCCGACGTGCTCGCCAAGCATGTCGAGGAGGCGACGGCGGCACTGCTCGTGCCGATCGCCGCGGACGTCACCGACGTCGGCGCGTGGGCCGTGCATCCCGGCGGCCCCCGCATCGTCGACGTCGTCGAGGAACGGTTGGGCCTGCGCCCTGGGCAGACCGCGGCGACCCGTCGGATCCTCGACACCCGTGGCAACTGCTCGTCGGGCACGGTCCTGCTCGTCCTCGACCAGCTCCGCCGGGGCCTGGCGACAGACGCGACCGTCGTCGCGATGGCCTTCGGCCCCGGCCTGACTCTGTGTCTCGCGCTGCTGCGCGCCCGCTGACCGACGTTTCCCCACCGACCTCAGCGTCCTCGACCCGACCGCAGCGTCCTCGACCTGAAACAAGCGGTTTCCGGCCGCCGACCGGTCGCCGAAGGCGGCGGGGAGGATCTCGCGCAGGAGGAGATCGAGCTGCCCCCGCCCGGGTTGCCCGAGGTAGGCGAGGCCGTCGCAGGGCGTCAGAGCCTCTCAGGCTTCGCGAAGCCGGACTCGAAGGCGATGATGACTGCCTGTGTGCGGTCCCGGGCACCGAGTTTGGCCAGCACGCTGCTCACGTGGGTCTTGACGGTCTGGACGCCCAGGTAGAGCCGGTCCGCGATCTCGTTGTTGGACAGTCCCTGGCTGATCAGCCGGAGTACAGTGGCTTCCCGGTCAGTGAGCGTAACCCGCCGCATCACCTCGACGGCCGCCTGGTCTATTGATCTGCTCGCCATGTGCCGGATCGCTTCGGGGAAGAGCAGGGTATCGCTCGATGCGACCAGATGTACGGCCTGGACGATCTCCGTGGGGCGCGCGCGTTTGAGTAGGAAGCCGGACGTCGACGGTCCAGTGGTCGTCCTGGCGACTGGCGCTGAACTCGCCGCCGAGGAGGATGGCCCGTTCCCGCAGTCCGCGCAGGCCTTTCCCCCCGCGTGGAAGGGTGGTGGACCTGCTCATCGCGTTGACGACACGCAGGTCAAGGCACGTGTCGTCGACACCGATATCGATCACCACCGCGCAGCCCGGCGCGTGCCGCAGGGCGTTGGTCACCGCCTCCTGCAGGATCCGGTAGGCCTCCTGGGACACGACGCCGGGGATGTCGCCGATCCGCGGACTGACGTCGGCGGTGACCGGGGCGCCGGCAGCCCGGGCGATGTCCAGGAGCGCGTCGAGATCAGCGAGAGTGGGTCGGGCGCGCACGCCTACTGGAGTGTCGCGGAGTATCCCCAGGGTTCGTTCGAGGTCGTCCATGGCGCGCCGCCCGGTCTCCTCGATGACGGTCAGGGCCCGCTCGACGAACGCGGGATCGGCGCCCGCGACCTGCCTGGCCGCGCCGGCCTGCAGGACCGTCACGGTAAGCGCATGACCGATGGAGTCGTGCAGTTCCGCGGCGAGCCGGTTACGTTCCAGGAGCTGGCCGGCACGATGTTCGACCTCCGCCAGCCTTTCGGCCGGTGACGGGCCGAGGAAGGCTTGGGCCACTCGTACCTGTAGCTCACCGACGGCGACCACGATCCACAGCAGCACAAGGACCAGTGGCGGGACGAGGAGCGGGCCCAGCAGCAGATGATCGCGGTCCAGTACCTCGATTCCGGCGGTGCGTAGCGGTCCCTGCCGCAACGGGGCGACCATGAGCTGGATGGCGAGAGCGACGGCGTTGACCGTCAGGGCCAGGACGGCGACTCCGAACCAGACACGGAGCAACAACCAGAGCCCGGTGCGGCGCAGGTCGGACAGAGTGCGCGAGCGGGCGACGCTGATCCTTGTGCTGTCCTGCGGTTTCAGGAGCAACCGTGCCTGGACGCCCTCCGCGTGGCGGGTCACGGGCACGAACGCGGCGAGAGCCAGCACCGGCAACGGGGACACCAGGCAGGTGAGCAGGGTGGTTGCCAGGGACTCGTCGAAGCCGGGCGCCACCATGACGCAGATACCGGCGAAGATCCCGCCCATGGCCAGGTGCAGCCAGCGCGTGTAGACCGCGGGCCGGAGCACCAGGGAGACAAGGATCGGCACCCTTCCATGATGCCTACGGCGATCCCCCGGGTGCCTCCCCCACAGGAGGGAGGGAAGCAGCGACGATTGGGGGATCCGCGCACAGCCCGGCGTGTCGCTCACTAGGAGCATGGCGACCGAGAAGGAACCACCGCCCAGAGCGCGTATCGACGTTCGGGATGTCACTAAACGCTACGGATCGACTGTCGCTGTGAAGCGGCTGAGTTTTCAGGTCGAGCCGGGTCGGGTGACCGCTTTTCTCGGACCTAACGGCGCGGGCAAGACGACCACCATGAGGATGATGCTCGGCCTCGACCGACCGACGGACGGCGAGGTGCTCATCAGTGGCAGGTCCTACGCACGGATCCAGGAGCCGCTGCGGCATGTGGGTGCGCTGCTCGATCCGGCTGCCGTGCATCCCGGGCGACGGGCTCGCGATCAGCTACTGGTCCTCGCCAGGAGCAACCGCATCCCAGATGTTCGGGTCGACGACATGCTCGACCGGGTCGGCCTGGCTGGTGCCGCCAGGCGTCGGATCGGCGGATTCTCCCTGGGTATGCGTCAACGGCTCGGGCTCGCAGCCGCTCTGCTCGGCGATCCTCAGGTGCTGATCCTGGATGAACCGCTCAACGGCCTCGACCCGGAGGGCATCCAATGGATCAGGAACCTGCTCCGGGAACTCGCCGACGACGGTCGGGTGGTCTTGTCCTCCAGCCATCTCATGAACGAGATGGCCGTAACCGCCGATCATCTCGTCATCATCGGAAGAGGCCGGCTACTGGCCGACGTCAGCATGACCGAGTTCAGTGCCCGGTACGGCCACGGCCGGGTCCGGTTGCGCACGACCCGACCCGAGCGGCTGGGCAGGGCACTGGCCGCCGAGGGGTTCACCCTGACCGCGACGAAAGGCGGGCTGTGGGAGGTACTCGAGGCACAGCCGGATCAGATCGGCGCGATCGCCGCCCGCGAAGGCGTGCCACTCCAGGAACTGCAGCCGCACAGCGACTCCCTGGAGGAGGCGTTCCTGCGGATGACCGCGGGTTCCGCTGAGTTCACCGCCGCTGCTGGACGAGAGGCGCTGACGTGACCCTGCGGCCGGTGCTGTATTCAGAGTGGACCAAGATCCGATCGGTCCGATCGATCGTATGGGCCCTGATGATGGCAGCTGTCCTGCTCGTCGGCTTCGGCTCCTTTGCCTGCGGGGCCTACGGCGACGGCGAAGCAGCACAACATGATTTTGATCCCCTGGCGCTGGCGTTCTGGGGGGCGAACTTCGCCCAGGTTGCCGTGGCCGTTTTCGCGATGCTGGCAATGGGAGGCGAGTACGAGAAGGGCACAATAACCACCTCTCTCACCGCCGTTCCCCAACGGACCCGGTTTTACGTTGGAAAACTCGCGGTCACGGCGGGAACTTCCCTGGCCGTCGCGGTTCCGGCCACCCTTGTCACGTTCTTCGCAGCGCAGGGTCTACTGGATGAACACGGAGTCCCCTTTGGCGATCCCGGCACGGTGCGCGGCGTGATTTCTCTGGTCCTCTACTTTCCGCTGCTGACCCTCCTCTGCGTGGGGCTCGCCACGATCTTCCGCGCGCCGGCTGCGACGATGGGGATTTTCCTGCCATTCCTGTTCCTTCTGTCTCCGCTGAGCATGGAGGTTCCCAGCCTACGGACGGTCGCTCAGTTCCTGCCTGATCGGGCTGGGCTGTACGCAGCCATGAACCTCCATTCGAATTCCGGCTTCGTCTACGACGCATGGCTGGGTCTACCGATTATGGCTGTATGGACGGCGGTGGCGGTCCTCGGTGGCTGGCACGCCTTGCACAGCCGTGACGCGTGAGCGACGTCCGGCTCGCACTTTGAGGCACCTGTCCGCCGCACCGATGCGCGGCCGCACTGTCGTGTCCACGTGTCCGCCGGGCGAGCAGGCGGCTGGTCACCCGGTCGCGCGTGGCCGCGGTCGTTTCGTCCGCTGGTGTGGGACCAGGCGCCGGCTCGTTCACAGGCTGCGTGTCATCCCGCCTCGAGTCATCCCGCCTCGACAGGTCCGGATGGTGTGGGCCAGGCCGTCGGCCAGCCGACAGGCGGTCCGATATGCACGGGAATTCCGCTGTGGGAGGATGCGCCCACCGTAGCGAGTCCAAAGAGCACAGTGACCCAGGACGGGACGTGCCGGCAGTCGATCGCAGCAGCATCATCGCCGCGCTCCCCGACTACGACGTCGGCCGCGAGCTCGGCTCGGGCGGGTTCGGCCTGGTCCTCTCCGGGTATCACCGTCCCCTCGCCCGCGACGTCGCCATCAAGGTGCTCTCAGCGCGCCCCGGTGCGACGGAGATGGATCTGCGCACCGAGGGGCGGGCGCTGAGCCGCCTCGACCATCCGCACGTCGCCCGCGTGCACGACTTCGTCGCCCGAGGCCGGCTGTATGTCCTGGTCATGGAACTGCTGCCCGGCGGCAACCTGGCCCACCAACGGCTGTCCGGGCCCGACGCCTGCCTGCTCGGCCTCGCCGTCGCGGACGCGCTGGCCCACGCCCACGATCTCGGCGTGCTGCACCGGGACATCAAGCCGGACAACATCCTGTTCACCACGACCGGACGGCCGAAGATCACCGACTTCGGCATCGCCGCCCTGCTGGCCGACCGGCCGCCGGCCACCGGCCAGCCGGCCAGCCCGGGCCACACCGTCATCGGAACACCGCGGTACATGGCGCCCGAGCAGGTTCACGGCACGGCGCTCGGGCCGTGGACCGATCTGTACGCCCTCGGCGTCACCCTGTACGAGCTGCTGACCGGGGCCGCGCTCTACCCACCCGGCCTGCCCGAACCCGAGATGCTCCGGCATCACTGCATGGTGGCGCCGCCGACGCCGTTCGGGGTGCCCGAGCCGATCGGGCGGGTGGTGCTGCGTGCGCTGGCGAAGGCGCCGGCGGCCCGGCAACCCGACGCGCGGGCCTTCGCCGCCGATCTCGCCGCCGCCGCCCGGGTCGTCTACGGCGCGGGCTGGCAGCGGCGCAGTGGCCTCGACGTACACCTCACCGAAACCGCCCGGTTCGTCGAAGCCGCGCCCCCCGATAGCGGGCACGTCGCCAGCGCGGCACCGCGGCCCGCGCGCGGCGGCGATCCCGCTGGCCCCGGCGACGAGGACACCACCCGCCTCGATCCATCACCCGCCAGTGACCCACCCGTGTCCAACCCGCCCGCGTTCCTCCCACCCGTATCCAGCCCGCCCGCGCTCCTCCCACCCACCTCCAACCCGCCCGCGCCCAGCCAGCCCGCCCAGAGCCCGCCTCTGCTGGTCCCGCCCGCCCACAGCCCGCCCGTGCTGGTCCCGCCGACCGGCGGGGCGCCCACGCAGGTCCCGGGTCCGCCGGAGGGCGGCGCCCGGGATGCCGAGACCGCAGCCGAGACCGCAGCCGAGACCGCGCCCGCGGCGGCGCCCGCGGCGCCCGGCGGCGGCGATGCCCGGGCCGGGAGGTGGCGGCGGGTCTGGCGCCGGCGGCGGGTGGCCGTCGTCCTGCCGGTGGTGCTGGCGCTGGTCGCGGCCACGGTCGCCCTGCTGTACCCGCGCCACGACGAGCGGGACGCGCCGCCGGCCGCGCTCCGCCCGCCCGCTGTGGCCCCGACGACGCCGCAGGTCACCAGCGACCCGGGGGCCAGGATCTGGCCGGTCGCCGGGACGGGCGGACCGGGCGTGCCCGTCAGTGGCGCGTTGGCGCTGCAGACCAGCCTCGGCGACCCGTTCGGCATCGCCGTCGACGCGTTCGGCAACCTCTACTACGCGGACTTCGGCAGCGACCGGGTGATGCGGATCAGCGCCCAGGGTGTGATCACGACCGTCGCGGGCAACGGCACCGCCGGCTTCAGCGGTGACGGCGGGCCGGCCACCGCCGCACGGCTCAACCAGCCCGCCGGCATCGCCCTCGGTCACGACGGCGACCTCTACATCGCCGACACGTTCAACCACCGGATCCGTCGCGTGGACCGCGACGGGATCATCAGCACCTTCGCCGGTACCGACGAGCACATCGTGGTCGGCACCGCGATCGGCTACCGCGACGCCGGTGCCGGGGATGGCGGCCCGGCGACCGAGGCGCCGCTGTCCTACCCGGGCTCGGTCGCCCTCGACGCCGCGGGCAATGCCTACATCGCGGACTTCGGCGAGAACCTCGTCCGCAGGGTCGACACCCGAGGGATCATCACCACGTACGCGGGCTCCCCTGGAGTCGGGTCCTTCGGCGACGGCGGGCCGGCCACCGCGGCGCTGCTCGATCATCCCTACTGCGTCGCGGTGGACGCGGCGGGCAACCTCTACATCGACGACTCCAACAACTCCCGGATCCGCAAGGTCGACACCCACGGCATCATCACCACCTTCGCGGGCGACGGCCGGCGTGGGTTCGCCGGCGACGGTGGCCCGGCCACCCGGGCGTCCCTGCAGGTGCCGCGGGGCGTCGCGGTCGACGCCGCCGGCAACGTCTACATCACCGACCGTGGCAACGGGCGGATCCGCAAGGTCGACCCACGCGGCGTCATCACGACCCTCGCCGGGTCCGCGCGCACCACCTACTCGGGGGACGGCGGCCCGGCGGGAGCGGCAGGCCTCGGCCGGCCCGACGGTGCGGTCGCCGTCGACCACCAGGGCCTCGTGTTCCTCTCCGAACGAATCTCCAAGCGGATCCGTGTGGTGGCGCCGTCGCGGCCGCCGGCCCGCGGCTGACCGTCGGATGGACGCTCGGAACAGTCAGATCGGGAGGCCGCGATGCCAGTCATCGACCGTGAGCGGGTGATCGCCGCCCTGCCCGGCTACGCGGTGGGCGACGAGCTGGGCTCCGGCGCGTACGGGCTCGTGCTCGCCGGGCGCCATCTGGGCCTGGGCCGGGACGTCGCGATCAAGGTCATGACCGCCGGCCTGGCCGGCAGCGCGGTCGCGATGGCGGGTTTCCGCACCGAGGCGCGCATACTCAGCCGGCTGGAGCATCCGCACATCGTGCGAGTCCACGACTATGTGGACGGCGGCCAGGTCGATCACAATCGGGCTGGCAACGGCGACCTGGCACTCCTGGTGATGGAGCTGCTCGGCGGTGGCACCCTCACCCGCCAGCGGCTGGGGCAGCGGGCCGCCTGCGCCGTGGCGCTCGCCGTCGCCGACGGGCTCGCCACCGCACACGAGGCCGGGGTGCTGCACCGCGACGTCAAGCCGGACAACATCCTGTTCACCGAGGCGGGTCAGCCGAAGCTGTCCGACTTCGGCATCGCGAAGATCTTCGACGGCACCGCGTCCACCGCCAGCCGCGTCGTCGGCACGGGCCGGTACATGGCGCCCGAGCAGATCACCGGTGGCCGGCTGGGGCCATGGACCGATCTGTACGCCCTCGGGGTGCTGTTGCACGAGCAGTTCACCGGGCGGCCGCTGTTCGGCTCCGGCCTGTCCGTGCCGGAACTGTTCCGGCACCATCTGCAGGTCATCCCGGCCGCGCCGGCTGGTGTGCCCGAGGGTGTCGCCGCGGTGGTGATGCGGGCGCTGGCGAAGCAGCCCGGGCAGCGGCAGCCGGACGCCCGGGTGTTCGCGCACGCGCTCGCCCTCGCCGCGGTCCGCGCGTACGGCCCGGACTGGACGGCTGGTACCGGGATCGTCCTGCGGCTTCCGGAGGAGTTGCGGGACCCGGTGCGCCACCGTGCGCGCCGCGCCCGGATCCCCGCCGGTCTCGGCGGATCCGGGCCGCGAGCGGACGGCGCCGCGGGCGCCACCGATCCGTTCGGCGGGGACGGCCCCGCCGGTCGCCGCGCCGCACGGTTCGCCAGGTTCGCCAGGTTCGTCGGGATCGGCGGGATCGGCGGGATCGGCGGGACCGGCGGGGCCGGCGGGTGGAAGCGCCGGCGGGTCGCCTTCGTCGCCGCGGCCGCCGCGGTCGTCCTGGCCGCCGCCGGCGGGGTCACCTACCTGGCCGTCGGCGGGCGCGACTCCGACCGGATGCCGGGCTGGGTTCCGACGACGCTCGCGGCGGGACGCATCACCGTCGCGATCGGCCTGGGCACCGAGGGTTTCTCCGGCGATGGCGGACCCGCCAGCCAGGCCGCGCTGAACAGTCCGCGCGGGATCACGGTCGACCGCCACGGCGACCTCTACGTCGCCGACACCGGTAACAACCGGATCCGCCGGGTCGACCGCCACGGCACCATCACCACCGTGGCCGGCAGCGGTATCCACGGCTTCGCCGGCGATGGCGGCCCGGCGACCAGGGCGAAACTGGCGTCCCCCGTGGGCGTCGCGGTCAGTGACGCCGGCGACCTGTACATCGCCGATCAGGAGAACCGCAGGGTGCGGCGGGTCGCCCCGAACGGTGTGATCACGACCGTCGCCGGCACCGGCAAGGCGGGCTATTCCGGAACCAACGACCCGCCCTCGCCCGGCTTCTCCTCCGACGGCGTCCCGGCCGTGTTCGCCCAGATCAGCGGGCCGAGCGGGGTCGCGCTCGGCCCGGACGGCAGTCTGCTGGTCGCCGACGGGGGGAACATGCGGGTCCGCCGGATCGACCGCGACGGCCTGATCTCGACGGTCGTCGGCTCCGGCGGGTACGGCTTCGGCGGCGACGGCGGGCCGGCGACCGGCGCCCGGCTGACCTACCTCGACGCGATGACGATCGACCCGTCCGACGGCGGCCTGTACGTCACCGATTCCGGTAACAACCGCGTCCGGCACGTCGACCCGCGCGGCATCATCACGACCGTGGCCGGCAACGGCACCGCGGGATTCGCCGGTGACGGCGGCCCGGCCACCCGCGCGCAGCTGACCGGGTACGGCGCCGCTGTCGCCCCCGGTGACGACGGCACTCTGTACCTGGCGGACGCCTCGGCGCACCGGATCCGCCGGATCGACCCGCGTGGCATCATCACCACGATCGCGGGGACGGGAACCTCGGGCAGCGCCGGCCTCGGCGGCCCGGCGACCGGCGCCGAGTTCGCCTGGCCCGAGAACATCCTGTACTACCGGGGCTACCTGCTCGTGTGCGACGCCAACGCCCACCGCATCGACGTGATCGCGGTGAAGCCGGGAACGTCCGGGCGAGGGCGCTGATGGTCGCCGTCGACCGGGACCGGGTCGCGGCGGCGCTGCCCGGCTACGCCGTCGGGCCGCAGCTCGGCGCCGGCGGGTCCGGCCTGGTGCTCGCCGGCCGCCACCGGGACCTCGACCGGCAGGTCGCCATCAAGGTGCTGGCCACGACCACTGCCGACCCCGCGGTCATGGACGCATACCGCACCGAGGCGCGCCTGCTCAACCGCCTCGACCATCCGCACATCGTCCGCATCCACGACTTCATCGCCCGCGACGATGTGTGCCTGCTCGTCATGGAGCTGCTGCCCGGCGGGCCGGTGGATGCCCGCCGGCTGACCCCGCCGGCGGCCTGCGCGGTCGCGCTCGCCGTCGCCCACGCCCTGGCCCGCTCGCACCAGGCCGGCATCCTGCACCGCGACGTGAAACCGGCCAACATCCTGTTCACCGCGCGCGGCCAGCCGAAGCTCACCGACTTCGGCATCGCGAAGATCTCCGAGGGGGCGGGCGGTGCGGCGAGCCGGCTCGCCGGCACTCCCCGCTACATGGCACCCGAGCAGATCCGCCGCGGCCGGTTGGGCCCCGCCACCGACATCTACGGGCTCGGCGCGGTGCTGCACGAACTGCTCCGCGGCGCGCCGTTGTTCCCCGCCGACCTGCCGGTGCCCGAGCTGTTCCGCCGGCACGTCGAGGTTGACCCGCCGCCGCTGCCCGGCGTCCCCGAGGCGCTCGCCGTGGTCGTCCAACGGGCCCTCGCCAAGGATCCCGCCGCCCGCCAGCCCGGCGGGACGGTGTTCGCCGAGGAGCTCACCGCGGCGGCCGACGCCGCGTTCGGACCCGGCTGGCTGCCCGGCAGCGGCGTCACCGTCGTGACCACGGCGTTCACCTCCGGCACGATCACCCCCGGCACGATCACCCCGGGGACGATCGACAGTGGCAGCACCGCTCGTGGTGCCGCGCCCGTCCACGTCACCGACGCCACCCGCCTCGCGCACCCCAGCCACCCCACCCATGCCCCCCACCCGTCGGACCCCTCGCAGCACCCTGTGGACGCCCCGGCCCCCGTGGACGCCGCACAGGCCGTGGACGCCCCACCGGCCGTGCGGCGCTCCGAGGTCCCGCGGCCCGCGCACCTCCCGCAACCCACCCCGGGAGCCTCGCCCGTCCCAGCGCCCAGGCATGTCCCCGCCAGCGGCGCGGGTGCGCGAGCGCCTGCCCCCCCGCCTGCGCCGGGGGCCTTCCGGCCCGGCGGGTATGCGCCCGGCGACCCGGCGGTCCGCCCGGCGGAGCTCGACGCGCCGACCTCGGCGCCGGACGGCGAGCGTCGCCGGCGGCGGTCACGGCGGCGCGCGGCGGCACTGGCGGGCACGATGGCCGCCGTCGTCGCCGGGATACTGGCCTGTCTGGGTGGGCTCGACGGCGGCGGGACGCAGCCGTCGCCGCGACCCCCGGTGACCAGCGCGGCGGACGCCGCCGACCTCACCGCGCCCGGACCGGACGGCATCGCGACCACCGGCCCGTTCGCCGCTCTGGCGGTGGCCGGCGACGGCACCGTCTACCTGGCCGACCGGGACAACCCGCGGATCATCGCCGTCGACCCGCGCGGTTACCTGCGCACCATCGCCGGCGGCGCGGAGAGCGGCTCGGCCGGCGACGGTGGCCCGGCGCTACGCGCGACACTGCAGCGTCCCCAGGGTCTGGCCGTCGATGCGGCCGGGGCATGCTACATCTTCGACGGCAGCAACCGCGTTCGCCGCGTCGACCCACGCGGGATCATCTCCACGATCGCCGGCGGCGGGACGGCGGTCGGCAGCGGCGGCGACGGTGGTCCGGCGCTGCGGGCGAGTCTCACCGCCGGCGGGCTCGACGTCGACGCGGCGGGCAACCTGTACCTGAGCTCCCTCGGGGTCCGCCGGATCGACCGGACCGGGATGCTCACCACGCTCATCGACACGACGTCGGACACCCGTCCCCGCCCGCTCGGCGACGGCGGGCCGGCCAGCGGCGGGGCGGTACGCTCGGCGTCCGCCGTGGCCGTCGACCACGCCGGCACCATCTACATCGCCGACTGGCAGGACAACCGGATTCGCCGGATCGACCCGCGCGGCATCGTCACCACCGTCGCCGGCAACGGCACGAAAGGCCTGTCCGGCGACGGCGGGCCGGCCACGGCGGCGCAGCTGAACGGTCCGCGCGGAGTCGCGGTGGACGCGGCCGGCACGCTGTACATCGCCGACACCTACAACCGGCGCATCCGCCGGGTCGGTGTGGACGGGATCATCACCACCTTCGCCGGCTCGAGCACCCAGGACCCCACCGCGTGGGACGGGGTGCCGACGCATGTCTCGCTCTGGAACCCGGAACAGGTCGCCGTCGGTCGCGCCGGGGACCTGTACATCGGCGACTCCCCCCGCGTCCTGCGGATCGACCCCCACGGAGTCGGCCACCTGCTCGCCCACTCGAGATCCTGACAACTCCCCGTGGCCGGGTGCGCGGGCCTCGAGATCGTGGACGGGATGATCGTCGCACGCCCCGATACCTCCAGACGCCACAACCGCCTCGTCAGGATCCTCACCGTCGCGCTTTCATCTCGCATTTCGCGGCGCGGCAGCCTCCCACGCCGGTCTGGCGCTGGTTCGGCCGACCGTCAAAGACAGGGAATCTGACAGAGAGTTTCCATTTTTCTGAATGTCTCCTGCTTGACCGTTTCGATCCACGGCAGCAATCTCAAGGTATGACCGGAGACGCCGGTACCGCACGCGAGGTCGTTCCGGGGCCTACAGAGCGTTCGCCGTCGGCGCTGCTGCGTGAGCCCACGGTCGGTCTGCCGGGGGCGGTCATTGTGGCGCTGCACGGGCCTGACCTGCGAGCGGGTTACCCCGATACTCCGGCGGCGCCTGGTCTTTCCCTGATGGAGCCCGGCGCGGCCCGGGAGTCCGTGGTGCCCGCGGTTGCCCGACCGAGGCTGTGCCCGATCCGCGCGCAGGTCCTCCTCCGCCACCTGGGACGTCGCCGAGGTCCAGACGTGGCCACATCGGTTCCCGGGCGTCCCCGGGCCGGTCCGGCCCACAATCCCGGAGCATGAACGCCACTGGCCCCATGACGGTGCGGCCGGTTCGCGGCCGCGCCACGCGCCGAGGTAGAGCGGGCACCGGCCGCCGGGCACGGCATCAGGTTCGGCCGGGCGGCCCAGACCTACCATCCCCGCGTCATCAGCCTCGCGGATGAGTGTCTTCCGGCGCGCAGCGGCTGAGCGTGGTGGGCGGCCCCCACTCCGGGGCTTCAGATTGCCTGCCGCCCTTTTGGGCAACTAAAGGTCCGTCGGCCGCCGTAATAGCAGTACAACGTCCAGGGACTGCGGCCGATCTCACATTTAGATCGATCAGCGACAGAACGCTGCGGCGATGTTTCCGGCCGGTGTGCACTGGAGTTGACCCTCTCAATATCGACTGTTAAAGTGAGAAATGATCGCCTTCCGGCGGGACCATCCGCCACGCAAGAAGGCAGGACGGCGATCATTCAGCCAGTGGCCAGTAATGCCGTCGATCGATGATTCGCAGTGAAGTGGGTGCCGCGCCCCTACCAGGCCTTCCGGCGCCCCAACCCCCATTCGCCGCGGGCGCTTGTGCGGGTGCCCAGGAATGTTGGAGCTGGCCCACGACCGCGGGCCGGTCTTTCGTGTGCCCGCTACCCGCGGGCCTGTCCCGACCACGGGGAGTGAATCATGCGTCTGCTGCTGGCGGAGGGAGACGAGGACGCGGCGCGCGACCTCGCCGCGCAGCTACGCCGCCACGGTTTCACCGTCGGCCTGGAGAGCACGGGGGCGGGCGTTCTCGCCTGGCCGACCAAGGTTGACTGCGTGCTGCTCGGCCTGGACCTGCCGGACCTCGACGCGCTCGAGGTCTGTCGGCGGCTGCGCAGCTACTGTCAGGTGCCCCTCATCGCACTGTCGTCGACGGGATCGGGGCAGCCCGACGCGGAGCCGCGGGACTCGGAACTCGACTGCGTGCTGGCCCTGCAGGCGGGATTCGACGACTACGTCCCGGCGCCGTTCCTCGGTCTGGAAGTGGCCGCGCGCATCGACGCCGTCCTGCGGCGGGCCCGGCCCATCCCGCTGGAGCACGACACGATTCCACGGCAGCCACCCGGAACGCGCGACCTCATCACACACGGCCGCCTGGTCATCAATCTGCGGACCCGCGAGGTCACCGTGGGGACCCGCCAGATCACCCTCACTCGCAAGGAGTTCGGGCTGCTCGTCCTGCTGGCAACCGAACCGGGCACGGTCTTCTCCCGGGAACGGATTATGGCGAGCGTGTGGCAGGACGAGACGTCGTTGTCGAGTCGCACCCTCGACACCCATGTGGCGACCCTACGGGCGAAGCTCGACTCGCGGGCGTGGATAGTCACCGTGCACGGAATCGGTTTCCGTATCGGCGGCGATGACTGAACGCCTCTTCTTGCCGTGCGACTGCACGCGCGTTTGAGCGTGCATGAACTGATCGGAGGCAGACGTGACTCGGATACTCGTGGCGGAGCGAGATCCGGCGGAGGCGAGCCGGGTCCAGGAGTCCTTTTCCCGGCAGGGGTTCGAGATCGTCGCGGCGTCAAGCGGGACGGCGGCGGCACACCTGGCCCGCAGCGCCGACCTGCTGGTGCTCGCCCTCGACCTGCCAGACCTCGACGGCCTGGAGGTCTGTCGACGCATCCGGCGGGCCAGCGCCGTCCCCGTGATCGGCACGGCGGCTCCGCACGCCGGCATCGACAACGTCGTCGCCTTCCGGTCCGGGCTCGACGCCTACCTGCTCCGCCCCTGTAGCCTGCGCGAACTGGTAGCCCGCGCTCAGGCGATCCTGCGCCGCACCCAGGGCCGTGCGCCGGTCGTCCCACCGATCTCCGCCGGCCCCGTGCACATTCACACCCAGGCCCGGGAGCTCTACGTCCACGGCCGCCCGGTCCGGCTGACCCGCAAGGAGTTCGACCTGCTGGCCCTGCTGGCAGCCCAGCCGGAGATGCTGTTCAGCCGCCGCCACATCATGGCCGCGGTGTGGGGCGACGAGTCGGCGCAGTCCAGCCGGACCCTCGACACCCATGTGAGCAGCGTACGAACCAAGGTGGGAGACGCGTCCGTCATCCGGACGGTGCGAGGGATTGGCTTTCGCATCGGCTACCGGGACGGCGACCTCGCCGCCACAGATGTTCCCGGCCAGTCGCTTGGAATTTCTCTGACGTAGGTTTACGGAAAGCTTGTCCTATTGCTTTGTTGACCTCTCCGGTGAAGTAGCGCAACAATGAAGGTGCGCGGAACGTGCGGCGGACGACCTGATCCGCATCCCTTTGCCCGCGGCCTTCATCACGGCCTGCGGCGTCTCCCGATTTCCCTGGAGGAATCGTGGCGTTCATCTCGGCCGGCGACGGCTATCTCACGGTCCTGAATCTTTTCGGTACGGACAGTCCGGACGGTCAGCGGCGACTATTGGAGGTCATGCGGGACATCATTGACTCGGCCGACTACGACGGCTGGATATCGTCCACCCTGTTCGGCGGCGAGGACGAGCCCGGCACCGCCAACTACATCCAGTGGCGCAGCGCGGCAGACCTCGAACGGCGCTACGAGGGAGAGAAGTTCCGGCACGAGACCATTCCACTGTTCAACGAGATCTCGACGTCCATCAGGCTGCTGAAGACAGAGGTGGTGTTCAGCCGGCTCCACCCGTCCCGGGAACGGATCGAGATCTCTCCCCAGGTCGACGACTACAGCGTGATCGTGGTGATGGGAGTGGAACCGGACAACCAGCAGGAACTCGTCGAGCTGTTCGGGCAGGACGACGAGTGGGTCACCACCGTGCCGGGCTACCGGTCCAACAGCATTCTGCGCGGCCTCGACGGAACCTTCGTCGTGAACATCGCCCAGTGGGAGAGCAAGGAGCGTTACGACGCCTTCCACCAGCTGCCTGAACAGGAGCGCCCCGCGGACGTGCGGGCGATACGGGAACGCGCACGGTCCCTGCTGACCTCACGGGACGCGAACACCTACCGGGTGGTGCACACCCGGTCCGCGGACGTCAGCGCGCCGTCATGACCGGCCCGGTGCTCATCGCCGGCGCGGGTCCCGTCGGGCTCATGCTCGCCGGCGAGCTGCGCCTCGGCGGCGCGGAGGTGGTGGTGATCGAGCGCCGCGAACGGCCCAGCGGCGAATCCCGTGGTCTGGGCTTCACCGCACGTACCGCCGAGGTGTTCGCCCAGCGCGGGCTGCTCGACGCCTTCGGTCCGGTCGAGACCAACCGGCAGGGTCATTTCGGCGGCATCCCGATGGATTTCGGCGTGCTGCCCGGGGCGTACTTCGGCGTGCGCGGTGTCCCGCAGGACCGCACCGAACGGGTGCTCGAGGACTGGGCCCGCGGGCTCGGCGCACAGATCCTGCGCGGTCACGAGCTTGTCGACCTCGCCGAGCAACCCGATGGCGTGCGGGTCGGGCTGACCGCGCCGGGCGGCCACGGCGAGCAGCGCGTCGAGCTCACCGGCTCCTACCTGGTGGCCTGCGACGGCGGGCGCAGCACGGTTCGCGCCCTCGCCGGCTTCGACTTCCCCGGCACTGACGCGACCAGGGAGATGTACCTGGCCGACGTCGTCGGTGCGTCGATCCGGCCCCGGTTCATCGGTGAGCGGGTCGCCGGTGGCATGGTGATGTCCGCGCCGCTGACCGACGGCGTCGACCGCATCATCGTCTGCGAACAGGGCACCGCGCACCGGCCGGGCCGGCGTGAACCGGAGTTCGCCGAGGTCGCCGACGCCTGGGCGCGCCTGACCGGGGAGAGTCTGCACGGCGCGCGGGCGAGCTGGGTCAGCGCGTTCACCGATGCGACCAGGCTCGTCACCGAGTACCGGCGTGGCCGGGTACTGATCGCCGGCGACGCGGCCCACGTCCACCTGCCCGCCGGCGGGCAGGGCCTGAGCCTTGGCGTGCAGGACGCGGCGAACCTCGGGTGGAAACTCGCCGCCGCCGTCGCAGGTCGGGCGCCGGCGGGCCTGCTCGACAGCTACCACAGCGAGCGTCGCCCCGTCGCCGAGCGGGTGCTGCGCAACACCCGGGCGCAGGGCCTGCTCTATCTCAGCGGCGCGGAGATCGAGCCGCTGCGGGCAGTCTTCGGCGAGCTGATGGAGCTGCCCGAAGTAGGCCGTCGGCTGTCCGGGATGGTCAGCGGTTTCGACGTCCGCTACGACGTCGGTTCCGATGACCATCCGCTGCTCGGCGCGCGGATGCCGGACGTCGCGGTGGGCTCGACCACGGTCGCGGCGGCGCTACGGCCCGCCCGCGGTGTGTTGCTCGATCCCGCCGGCACCACCATGCCCACCGGCTGGGCCGACCGAGTCGACGTCGTCACCGGGACACCGGGCGCCGGCTGGCCGGCGGACACCACGGCGATCCTGCTACGCCCGGACGGCTACGTCGCCTGGACGCGAGGCACGGCGGACGGCGGCCCGGCGCACGGCGAGCGCGGTCGCGGTCTGGTCGAGGCGCTCCGGCGCTGGTTCGGGCCGCCGCGCGGTGGCGCCCAGCACGGTCCGGCCCGACGCCACGCCGCCCTCGCCGGATGACGGCGTCCCGCCCCCACGGCCAGGAACGGAGGCCAGCCATGTACAGCACGCTGATCGTGGCGCGGATGAACCCGACCTCGAGCGGCGAGGTCGCGGACCTGTTCGCGCGATTCGACGACACCGAGATGCCGGGGCTGATGGGCACCCGGCGCCGAGAGCTCTTCCACTACCGCGGCCTGTACTTCCACCTGCAGGACTTCGACGGCGAGGCGGGGGAGACATCGATCCAGCAGGCGCGCGAGCGTCCCGCGTTCGTGCGGATCAGCGCCGACCTCACCCCGTTCATCGATGCCTACGACCCGGCGACCTGGCGTTCCCCGAAGGACGCGATGGCGACCCGCTTCTACCACTGGGCCGCCCGGTGAGCCGCCCAGCACCCGTCGAGCGGCGACGGGTGGTGATCACTGGAGTGGGCGTGCTGAGTCCCGGCGGGCAGGGGACCAAGGAGTTCTGGAGCCTGCTGTGCGAGGGGCGGACGGCCACGCGCACGATCAGCTTCTTCGATCCGTCGCCGTTTCGCTCCCAGGTCGCCGCCGAGATCGACTTCGATCCGCTCCTCGCCGGGCTGACCGCGCGGGAGGTCCGCCGGATGGACCGGGCGGCGCAGCTCGCCGTGGTCGCCGCCCGGGAGGCGGTGGCCGACAGCGAGCTCAGCTTCGACGAGCTCGACCCGTCCCGTCTCGGCGTGACGATCGGCACCGCGGTCGGCGCCACCACCGGCCTGGAGCGGGAGTACCGGGTCGTCAGCGACGACGGCCGGCTGCACCAGGTCGATCATCGCTACGCCACCCCGCACCTCTACGACTACCTGGTGCCCAGCTCGTTCGCGGCGGAGGTCGCCTGGGACCACGGCGCGGAGGGTCCCGTCGCGGTGGTCTCCACGGGGTGCACCTCCGGCCTGGACGCCGTCGGCCACGCCTGCGGGCTCATCCGGGAGGGTTCGGCGGAGGTGATGATCGCCGGCGCCGCCGACGCGCCGATCTCCCCGATCACTCTGGCCTGCTTCGACGCGATCAAGGCAACGACGAACCGCAACGACGACCCGGCGCACGCCTCCCGTCCGTTCGACGCCACCCGCAACGGCTTCGTCCTCGGCGAGGGCGCCGCGGTGTTCGTCCTGGAGCCCCTGGAGCGGGCGCGACGGCGCGGCGCGCGGATCTACGCCGAGATCGTCGGCTTCGCCTCGCGCTGCAACGCCTTCCACATGACCGGTCTGCGCCCGGATGGCGCGGAGATGGCCGAGGCGATCGGCCTCGCGCTGCGCGAGGCACGCCTGCGCCCCACGGCGGTCGACTACATCAACGCGCACGGTTCGGGCACCAAGCAGAACGACCGGCACGAGACCGCGGCGTTCAAGCGTGCTCTCGGCGACCACGCGTACCGCGTCCCGGTGAGCTCGATCAAGTCGATGATCGGTCATTCCCTGGGGGCGATCGGCTCGCTGGAGATCGCCGCGTCGGTGCTCGCGATCCAGAACGACGTGGTGCCGCCCACGGCGAACCTGCACTCCCCTGATCCGCAGTGCGACCTGGACTACGTGCCGCTGAGCGCGCGGGAGTGGCCGACCCGCACGGTGCTGAGCGTCGGCAGCGGCTTCGGCGGCTTCCAGAGCGCCATGGTGCTGCGCGGTGAGCCGTCGTGACCACGCTCGTGACCGGGATCGGGGTGGTCGCCCCGAACGGCCTCGGGGCCGACGACTTCTGGGCGGCCACTCTCGCCGGCCGCGGCGCGCTCAGCCCTGTGCGCCGCTTCGACGCCCGCGACTACCCGGCCCGCCTGGCCGGGGAGGTGCCGGGCTTTGACGCCGCCGCGTACCTGCCGAGCCGGCTGCTGCCGCAGACCGACCACATGACCCGGCTCGCGCTGGTGGCCGCCGACTGGGCGCTCGCCGACGCGGGTGTCGGCCCGGACACCTACGACCCCTACGACATGGGAGTGATCACCGCCAGTTCCGCCGGCGGGTTCGAGTTCGGCCAGCGGGAACTGCGCAACCTCTGGAGCCAGGGCAGCGAGTACGTCAGCGCTTACCAGGCGTTCGCCTGGTTCTACGCGGTGAACACCGGTCAGATCTCCATCCGCCACCAGATGAAGGGCCCCAGCGGCGTGGTCGTGACCGACCAGGCCGGTGGGCTCGACGCGCTCGCCCAGGCGCATCGCCAGCTCGTCCGGGGCAGCCGGCTGATCGTGTCCGGCGGGGTGGACGGCTCCCTGTGCCCGTGGGGCTGGGTGGCGCAGCTCGCCGGCGGCCGGCTGAGCACCAGTGCCGACCCCGACCGCGCGTTCCAGCCGTTCGACGACGCCGCCGCCGGCCACGTCCCCGGTGAGGGCGGCGCCATCCTCGTCCTGGAGGACGCGGGCGCCGCCGCCGAGCGCGGCGCGCCGCGCGTATACGGCGAGCTCGCCGGCTACGCGGCGACCTTCGACCCGTTGCCCGGCAGCGGACGCCCACCCGGGCTGCGCCGCGCCATCGAGGGGGCGCTCGACGCGGCCGGCGTCGAACCCGCCGAGATCGACATCGTCTTCGCCGACGCGGCCGCGGTTCCCGAGCTCGACCAGGTCGAGTCCGACGCGATCACGGCCGTGTTCGGACCGGGCGCGGTCCCCGTGACCGCGCCGAAGACGATGACCGGCCGGCTGTACGCGGGCGGCGGCGCCCTCGACGTGGTCGCCGCGCTGCTGGCCATCCGGGACGGCGTGGTGCCGCCGACCGTCAACGTCGAACGGGCCGCGCGCCACCGGCTGGATCTCGTCACCAGCCGCGCACGGCCGATGACGGTGAGCCGCGCGCTCGTGCTCGCCCGCGGCCACGGCGGCTTCAACTCGGCGCTGGTGGTGCGCGCCGCCCCCGGGACGTCTCGACACGCGAACGAGGAGGTACATGATGCGACTGACTCTGGATGATCTCAAACGTGTCCTGATCGAGGGCTCCGGCGCCGGGGAGGGCGTCGATCTCGACGGCGACATTCTCGACGTCACGTTCGAGCAGCTCGGCTACGACTCCCTCGCGCTGCTGGAGACCGCCTCGCGCCTGGCCCGCGAATACCGGATCGACCTGGACGACGACGCCGCGGTCGCGGCGAGCACCCCGCGTGACCTGCTCGACCTCGCCAACGCAACGGAGGGGGAGCCGGCATGACGGGCGTCGTGGCGCACCCGGAGGCCGCCGCCGCGGACTGGACGGTGTGCCCGGGCTGCCGCACGATGCTCTACGGTCGGCGGCTCGCCCGTGCCCTCGGGGTATGCCCGGACTGTGGCCATCACCACCGGCTGACGGCGGCGCAGCGCCTCGAGCAGCTCTACGACCCGGGCACCGTGGACCTGCACGACCTGCCCGCGAGCAGCCGCGACGTGCTCGGCTTCACCGATACCCAGCCCTACCCGGCGCGGCTGGAGCAGGCCCGCCGGCGCACCGGCCTCGCCGAGGGCGTGCTGGTCGCCAGCGGCCGGATCGACGGGCACGAGGTCGTCACCGCGGCGATGGACTTCCGGTTCCTCGGCGGCAGTCTCGGCACGGCCAGCGGCGAGCTCATCACCCAGGCGGCCGAGCTGGCCCTACGCCGCCGGGTACCGCTGTTGATCGTCTCCGCGTCCGGTGGCGCCCGGATGCAGGAGGGCCCGCTCGCGCTGATGCAGATGGCGAAGACGAGCGCGGCGCTGGCCCGCCTCGACGAGGCCGGCATCCTCACTCTCTCCCTGGTCACGGACCCGACCTACGGCGGGGTGGCCGCGTCGTTCGCGACGCTCTGCGATGTGATCATCGCCGAGCCCGGGGCCCGGCTCGGCTTCGCGGGCCGCCGGGTCATCCAGCAGACCATCCGCGAGTCCCTGCCGGACGACTTCCAGACCGCCGAGTTCCTGCTCGAGCACGGACTCATCGACGCGGTGCGCCCCCGCGCCCAGCTGCGTGCCACCCTCGGCCGTCTGGTGGCCGCCGTCCGCACCCACCCACCCGCGAGATCGGTGCCGGTGCCCCGGGCGCGGCCGGATGACCCGCCGTCGCACCAACCGGATGATCTGGTGGTCCGCGATCCCGAGGGGTTGGCGCAGGTCGACCCGTGGCGGGCGGTCCAGCAGGCGCGGGAACTCGACCGGCCGACGACCCTGGACTACGTCCACCGCGCCTTCGACGACTTCGAGGAGCTGCGCGGTGACCGTCTCGGCGCCGACTGCGCCGCGCTCGTCGGCGGCCTCGGTCGGATCGACGGTCGCGGTGTCGTGGTGCTCGGGCACCAGAAGGGCAGTACCGTCGCGGAACTCACGGCGCGCAGCTATGGCATGGCTAGCCCGGCGGGTTACCGCAAGGCGGCCCGGCTGATGCGCCTGGCCGCCAAGCTCGGGCTGCCGGTGGTCACCTTCGTCGACACCCCCGGGGCCTACCCGGGGCGCACCGCCGAGGAGGACGGGCAGGCCCTCGCGATCGCGCGGAGCATCTGGCTGATGGCGAGCCTGCCGGTGCCGGTGCTGACCCTCATCATCGGCGAGGGCGGGAGCGGCGGCGCGCTCGCCCTGGCCGTCGCCGACCAGGTGCTCATCGTCGAGCGCGGGGTGTACTCGGTCATCACGCCGGAGGGTTGCGCCGCCATCCTGTGGAACGACCCGTCGAAGGCCCCCGCCGCCGCGTCCGCGCTGCGGCTGGACGCCCGCAACCTGCTCCGCCTCGGCGTGGTCGACGGCGTGCTACGGGAGCCGGCCGGCGGCAGCCGCGCCGACCACGCCGAGGCCGCCCGGCGGGTACGGGCCGTGCTCACCGCCGAGCTCACTCGGCTGTCCGCGCGGGACGGCACCGAACTCCTGCGCGCCCGGCGCGAGCGGTTCCGCGCGTACGGCGCCGAGCTGACGGCGCGTGTGTCGTGACGGCGCCGCCTCCCACTCCCACCGACGAGCCGCAGGTGCGAACGCCGCTGGAACAGGTGCGCCAGCAGGCGGTCGAGTTGCTCGGCGAGCTGGGCCGCACGCCGCGCACGCTGCGGGTACGGGTCGGGGACACCGCCGTCGAGATCGAATGGCCCGAGCCCGCCGCGGCGGTCGCCCCCACCGCGGTCCTCGCCGGCACCGCATCGGCCGCACTCGGCCTCGAAAGCCCTGCCCCGGCGGCCCTGTCCCAGGCCGAGAACCCCACGTCCGACGGCGGACGGACCGCCGGCACGCCCGCGGCGGACGACGCCAGGTACGTCACCGCGCCGACCGTGGGGACCTTCTACACCGCGCCCGCACCCGGTTCGCCGCCGTTCGTCCAGGTGGGCGACGTGGTGTCCGCCGGGCAGCAGATCGGGATCATCGAGGCGATGAAGCTCATGATCCCGATCGAGGCGGACCAGGCGGGCCGGGTCACCGCGGTGCTACGGGTCGACGGCGAGGCCGTCGAGTACGGCGAGCGCCTGCTCGCCCTCGCCGATGGGGAGGCGTGAGTGGTGCGCAAGGTGCTCGTCGCGAACCGGGGTGAGATCGCGGTGCGAGTGCTGCGGGCCTGCCGCGAACTCGGCGTCCGCACCGTCGCGGTGTACTCGACCGAGGATCGCGAATCCGCCGCGGTGGCCCTGGCCGACGAGGCGGTGCACATCGGCCCGGCCCCGGCCAGGCGCAGCTATCTGCACATCCCGGCGCTGATCGAGGCCGCGCGCAAGACCGGCGCGGACGCTGTGCACCCCGGCTACGGCTTCCTGTCCGAGGATCCCGACTTCGCCGAGGTCTGCCGCGACAACGACCTGGTCTTCATCGGGCCGCCGCCGGAGGTGATCGCGGCGCTGGGGGACAAGACGGCCGCGCGGGCGCTGATGGCGGGCGCGGGCATGCCGCTGCTGCCGGGCAGCCTCGAGCCCCTGCGCCGCGCCGACCAGGCCCATGGCGTGGCCGAGGCCATCGGATACCCGGTCATCATCAAGGCCGCCGCCGGCGGTGGCGGCCGGGGCATGACGGTCGTGCGCGACGGCGAGGACTTCGTGCGGGCGTACACCGAGACGTCCGCGAACGCCCGGGCGCTGTTCGGTGACCCGCGGGTGTTCGTCGAGCGCTACCTGCCCTCGGCACGGCACGTGGAGATCCAGATCCTCTGTGACTCCCACGGCGGCGTCGTGCACCTCGGCGAACGGGACTGCTCGGTACAGCGGCGTCATCAGAAGCTGGTCGAGGAGAGCCCCGCCCCGGGACTGCCCGCCGACCTGGTGGAGCGGATGGCACAGGCGGCGGTGGCCGGGGCGAAGGCCGCCGGCTACGTGGGCGCCGGCACCTTCGAGTTCCTGGTCGGGCCGGACGGCGCGTTCTCCTTCATGGAGGTCAACTGCCGCATCCAGGTGGAACATCCGGTGACCGAACTGCGCACCGGGATCGATCTGGTCCGCCAACAGCTGCTGATCGCCGCCGGCGGCCGGCTGGACTTCGCCCAGGACGACATCAGCGCACGGGGCGCGGTGATCGAGTGCCGCATCAACGTCGAGGACCCGGACCGCGCCTTCCTGCCCGCCCCGGGACGCCTGGAGCGGTTCGTCCCCGCCGGCGGGCCCTTCGTCCGCGTCGACACCCACGGCTATCCCGGCTACCGGATGGCCACCAGCTACGACTCACTGCTGGCCAAGCTGCTGACCTGGGCGCCGACCCGCGCCGAGGCGCTCGCGCGGATGGACCGCGCACTCGCCGAGTTCACCGTGTCCGGGCCGGGCGTACGCACCACCATCCCGTTCCTGCGCCGCGTCCTCGCCGACGAGCACTTCGCCACCGGCACCCACGACACCACGATCGTCGACCGGCTGACCGGCCGGCCGGACCAGCGTTAGGAGGCCGCGCAAGCATGTCCGAGCAGACCAGCAGGACCGCCCTTGTCAGCGGAGCGACGAGCGGGATCGGACTCGCCGTCACCGAACTGCTCGCCGGCCGCGGGCACCGCGTCTACCTGTGCGCCCGGGACGCCGACCAGGTCGCGCTGACCGTGAAGCGGCTGCGGGCGGACGGCCACGAGGTCGACGGCTCCGCGGCCGACGTGCGCTCCCCCGAGCAGATCCGGGCGTTCGTCGTCGCGGCGGTCCGCCGTTACGGCAATGTCGACATCCTCGTCAACAACGCCGGTCGCAGCGGCGGTGGCGTCACCGCCGACATCGCCGACGACCTGTGGTTCGACGTGCTGCACACCAACCTCTCCAGCGTCTTCCTGATGACCCGGGACGTGCTGTCCGTCGGCGGCATGCGTGACCGGGGCTGGGGGCGGATCGTCAACATCGCCTCCACCGCCGGCAAGCAGGGCGTCGTGCTCGGCGCGCCGTACTCGGCGTCGAAGCACGGCGTCGTCGGGTTCACCAAGGCCCTGGGCAACGAGCTGGCCAGCACCGGGATCACCGTCAACGCCGTCTGCCCCGGCTACGTGGAGACGCCGATGGCGCAGCGGGTGCGCGCGGGCTACGCCGCCGCCTGGGACACCTCCGAGGACGAGGTCCTGCGGCGCTTCCACGCCAAGATCCCACTCGGCCGCTACTCCACCCCGCGCGAGGTCGCCGCGATGGTCGGCTACCTCGTCACCGACGACGCCGCGTCGGTCGCCGCGCAGGCGATCAACGTCTGCGGCGGTCTCGGCAACTTCTGATCCACACCCCTCGGGAGGGAACCCATGCCCGCGACCCGCACCGTCGAGCACGAGATCACCGTCGCCGCGCCGCCCGACCACCTCTACCAGCTCATCGCCGACGTCGAGAACTGGCCGTCGCTGTTCGCGCCGACGGTGCACGCCGAACAGCTCGAACGCGGCGAGTCCCACGAGCGCATCCGGCTGTGGGCGACCGCGAACGGCGCCGCGAAGACCTGGACGTCGCGCCGCGAACTCGACCCGGCGGCCCGCACCGTCACCTTCCGCCAGGAGGTCTCCCAGCCTCCCGTGGGCGCGATGGGCGGCGCGTGGATCATCGAGCCGCGCCCGGACGGCACCAGCCGCGTCCGGCTCACCCACGACTACCACGCCGCCACCGACGACCCCGCCGACCTCGCCTGGATCGACACCGCCGTCGACCGCAACAGTCGGGCCGAACTCGCGGCACTGCGCGACACCGCCGAGCTCGACCAGGGCGCCCCCGACCTCCTGCTGACCTTCGACGACGCCCTCGAGATCGATGGCAAGGCCGCCGACGTCTACGACTTCATCAACGACGCGCATCTGTGGGGCGAGCGGCTGCCGCACGTCGCCCGGGTCTCGCTGGTGGAGGAGACCCCCGGCCTGCAACTGCTGGAGATGGACACCCGCACCGCCGACGGCTCGACACACACCACCACCTCGGTGCGGGTCTGCCAGCCGTCCGAGCGGATCGTCTACAAGCAGGTGCGGGTGCCGGCACTGATGACCCTGCACACCGGGCGCTGGCTGCTGGAGGACCTCCCCGGCGGCGGTGTGCGCGCGACGTCGCGGCACACGGTCCGCATCAACGAGAGCAACATCCGTGCGGTGCTCGGCCCGAGCGCCGGGCTCGCCGACGCCCGCCAGTACGTGCGTACCGCGCTCGGCACGAACAGCCTCGCGACGCTTCGACACGCGAAGTCCTACGCCGAGGGACGCTGAGATGCCGGCGGTCCCACCCGACCCTGCCCCTGGAGCCGGCGCCGGTCCTGGCGCTGGCCCGCGCGCCGACGTCCTCGTCGTCGGCGCCGGTCCAGTGGGGCTCATGCTCGCCGGCGAGCTGCGGCTCGCCGGGGCGGCCGTCGTCCTGGTCGACCGGCTGCCCGCGCCGATGACCCAGTCGCGCGCCGCGCAGCTCAACACCCGCACCGCCGAGATCCTGCACGCCCGCGGCGTCGACGAGCTGCTGGCCGAGGCGCGGCCAGAACCACGCTCGCACTTCGGCGGGCTGGGTTTCGAGCTGTCCCACCTGGACAGCCCGTACGCGGGGAACTGGAAGGTGCCGCAGTACCGGACCGAGGCGGCGCTCGCCCGCCGGGCCCTGGCCCTCGGCGTTGAGCCGCGCCGCCCCTACGACCTCATCGCCCTCGACTCCCCCGCGGACTCGCCGGCCGGCTCCGCTGACGCCGGGGCCCACGTCGTCGCGACGGTGGTCGGCCCGAGCGGGCCGGTCCGGCTACGGGCCCGGTTCGTCGTCGGCTGCGACGGCGAGGAGAGCACCGTACGCCGTCTCGGCGGTTTCGACTTCCCCGCGAGCGCGCCCACCCGGGAGCTGCTGCGCGCCGACGTGCGCGGGATCGACATTGCCGAGCGCCGGTTCGAACGGCGCCCAGGCGGTTTCGCGGTCGCCGACGCCCGCGACGGCGTCACCCGGGTGATGGTGCACGAGCACGGGCGGACCGTGACCCGTCGCACCACCGCACCGACGTTCGCCGAGGTCGCCCAGCGCTGGTTCGCGGTGACCGGGGAGGACATCCGTCACGGCACCCCCGTGTGGGTGGACGCCTTCGACAACTCCCACGGCCAGGTGACCGGCTACCGCCGCGGCCGGGTACTGCTCGCCGGCGACGCCGCACACCGTCACCTGCCGATCGGCGGGCAGGCCCTCAACCTCGGCCTGCAGGACGCGGTCAACCTCGGGTGGAAGCTCGGCGCCGCCGCCCGCGGCGACGCCCCGGCCGGCCTGCTCGACACCTACCACGACGAACGCCACCCCGTCGGCGCCCGGATCCTGCGCGCCGTCGTCGCGCAGGAGGACCTGCTGCTCGGCGGCCCCGCGATCGACCCGCTGCGCGCCGTGCTGGCCGACCTGCTCGCCGAACCGACCGCGCGGGCCCAGCTCGCCGGCCTCACCAGCGGCGTGGACGTGCGTTACGGAGACGACCCCGACCCGCTCGTCGGCCGCCGGCTGCCCGCGCTGGACCTCGGCGGACGGTCGACCGACGAGCTGTTGCGGTCCGGCAGGGGCCTTCTGCTCACTCCCGACGCGGCCGACCCGAGCCGGCCGCGGCACCCGCGCGTGCGGGCCGTCTCCTGGCCCGAGCACATCCTGGTTCGCCCCGACGGCCACGTCGCCTGGCGGGGTACCGGCCGCGGCACCCCGGCCGGCCTGCCCGCCGCGCTGCGCCGCTGGTTCGGTCCCGCCGCCACCGACGTCAACCACCCGATCTCGCCCCGACCGGATGAGGAGCTCGCGCCATCATGACCCCCGAGCGGATCCCCCCGCACGCCCGCATCCTGCAGCTCGCGACGTCCAGCTGGATGTCCGCGGCCGTGAGCGCCGCCGCCACCCTGGGCGTCGCCGACGCCCTCGCGGACGGCCCCCGCGGCGTCGGCGAGCTGGCGAGCGCCGTCGACGCGCACCCGCCGACGCTGTACCGCCTGCTGCGCGCCTGCACCGAGTTCGGCCTGTTCGAGGAACTCGACGGGCAGGTGTTCATCCTCACCGACGTGGGCCACGCGCTGCGCTCGGACAGCGCGAACTCCATGCGCGCCTTCGCCCGCTGGGTCGGCGAACCCGCCGAGCGCTACACCTGGTCGAACCTGGTCACCTCGGTGCGGACCGGCCAGCCCGCCTTCGAGGTGACCCACGGCCGCGACGTCTGGGACTTCATGGCCGGCCACCCGGACACCGCCGCGGTCTTCAACGACGCGATGACGAGCGCCTCCAACCAGATGATCGCTCCCGCGGTGCGCGCCTATGACTTCACCGGGCTGCGCCGGATCGTCGACGTCGGCGGCGGGCACGGCGCGCTGCTTGCCGAGACGCTGCGGGCCTACCCCGACCTGCACGGTGTGCTGTACGACCAGGCGGACGTGGTCGCCGGCGCCGGCGAGTCGCTGCGCGCCGCGGGCGTCGCCGACCGGGTCGATATCGTCGCCGGCAGCTTCTTCGACGCCGTGCCGCCCGGCGCCGACGCCTACCTGCTGTCGAACGTCATCCATGACTGGGACGACGACGCGTCAGGGCGGATCCTCACCCGGGTCCGCGACGCGATGTCGCCGGCCGCGCGGGTCCTGCTCGTCGAGGTCCTCATGCCGAGCAAACCGGAACCGTCGCCGACGGTGAAGCTGATGGACCTCAACATGCTCGTGCTGTGCGGCGGCAAGCAGCGTACCGAGGCCGAGTTCAGCGACCTGCTGCGCGGCGCGGGCCTCGAACTGACCCGCATCGTGCCCGGCGGCTTCTGCAGTGTCGTCGAGGGCGCGCGGGCATGACGCCCCCCGAGACGCCCGAGCCGGGGCCGGGGTCGGCGGGGTCGGCGGGGCTGGGGCTGGCGGGCAAGGTCGCGGTGGTGACCGGGGGTGCGGGCGGAATCGGGGCCGAGACCGCGGCGGCGCTGGCGCGGGCCGGCGCGAACGTCGTGATCGCCGACGTCCCGACCGCGCCGCTCGACAAGGTCGCCCACGAGCTGTCCGCCGCCGGCCTGACGGCGGTGGCCCATCCGGTCGACGTCGCCGACGAGGACAGCGTGCGCGACCTCGTCCGGTTCACCGTGGACACCTTCGGCGGCCTGGACGTGCTGGACAACAACGCCGCGCTGACGTCGGCGATCCCCCGCGACCGCGACGTCGTGACCATGTCCGTCGAGCTGTGGGACGAGGTCATGGCGGTGAACCTGCGCGGGCCGATGCTGCTGTGCAAGCACGCCGTGCCGGTCATGATCTCCCGCGGTGGCGGTTCGATCATCAACATCGCCAGCGGCCAGGGCCTGGCCGGAGATCGCGCCATGGTCGCCTACGGCAGCTCGAAGGGCGGCCTGATCGCGCTGACCCGCTTCATCGCGGCGGCCTACGGGGAGTTCGGCGTGCGCTGCAACGCGGTCGCGCCCGGCCTCATCCGGACGCCGGCGCTCGACGCCGACATGCCCCCGTTCGTGCGGGAGGCGTTCCGCCGCGACAACCTGGTGCCGCGCCTGGGCACCCCCGCGGACGTCGCCACCGTGGTGGCGTTCCTCGCGTCGCCGGCGGCGGGCTTCGTCACGGGGCAGGTCCTCCCGGTGGACGGCGGCTTCCTCGCGCACCTGCCCACGATGTCCCCGGCCGCCCAGTCCCCACCGGCGCCGTCCCCACCAGCGCCGGCGCGCCTGTGCTAGATTGGTTTTGGAAACCAACTATCGGTAATCCTAACTAGATCGGTAATCCTAACTAGAACGCCCAGGCTGACGCGAACGGCCGGGCCTCGAGAACAGGGAGTCGCATGAGCACCGTGGCAGTCGTCGGCGGCGGTTACGGCGGCATCACCGCCGCGAAGGCCCTGGACGACGTCGCCGACGTCCTCCTCGTCGAGCCCCGCGACACCTTCGTGCACAACGTGGCCGCCCTGCGCGGCCTGGTCGATCCGAGCTGGCTCGAGCGGCTGTTCCTGCCGTACGACCGGCTGCTCGCCCGCGGCCGGGTGGTGCGCGACCGCGCCGTCGGCGTCGACCCCCATGGCGTCACCCTCGCGTCCGGTGACCGGATCGCGGCCGACTACCTCCTGCTCGCGACCGGTTCGACCTACCCGTTCCCCGCCAAGGTCGACGTGCACGACAGCCGCCTCGCCCGGGACCGCATCCGGGCCACCCACGAGGCCCTGGCCGGCTCGGCGAACGTGCTCGTGCTGGGCGCCGGGCCCGCCGGGCTGGAACTCGCCGGCGAGATCAGCGCCGCCTGGCCGGACAAGACCGTCACGGTCGTCGACCCGGCAGGCGACCTGCTCGCCGGCACCGGCCTGCCGGACGAGCTGCGCGCCGAGGTCCGCGCCCAGCTCGTCGCCCTCGGCGTCACCCTGCTGCTCGGCGACTCGCTGAGCGAGCCCCCGCCCTCCGACCCGGGCACCGCCAAGACCTTCACCGCCACCACCACCGGCGGCGCGCGGGTGGACGCGGACATCTGGTTCCGCTGCTACGGCGTCACGCCGACCACCGACTACCTCGCCCCCGAGCTCGCCGCCCACCGCACCCCAGGCGGCCAGCTGCGGGTGACCCCGGCCCTGCACCTGCCGGGATACCGCCATGTCTTCGCCATCGGTGACATCACCGATATCGCCGAGCCGAAGATGGCCAAGGCCGCCGAGCAGCACGCCGGCGTCGCCGCGACGAACATCCGCGTCCTGCTCGGCGGCGGCGACACGTTCGTCGACTACGAGCCCGGCCCGCCGGGCATCTCGCTGCCCCTCGGGCCGGCCGCCGGCGCCTCCTACGCCCCGTCGGTGGGTGTCCTCGGCGCCGAGCAGACCTCCCAGATCAAGGGAACGACCATGCGCATCGAGTCCTACCTGGAACTGCTGAATCTCCGATGACCAGCGAAGCAGCGCCGGCGGCCGGGCCCGCGGGCCCGGCCGGGTCGGCGAGCGTCGTGGTGGTCGGGGCGGGCCCGACGGGCCTGCTGCTCGCCGGTGACCTCGCCGCGGCCGGGGTGGCGGTGACCGTCGTCGAGCGGCGCCCGGCCAGCCAGAGCAACCTGACCAGAGCCTTCGGCGTGCACGCCCGCACGCTCGAGTTGCTGGACGCCCGCGGCCTCGCCGAGGAGCTGGTGGGCACCGGGCAGGCGATCGGCGAGCTGCGGCTGTTCGGCACCGTGCCGTTCGACATCACCCGGCTGCCGTCGCACTATCCCCTGCTGCTGGTCACCCCGCAGTACGAGGTGGAGAAGCTCCTGCTGCGGCGCGCCGAGCGGCACGGTGTCCGATTCCGCCGCGGCACCGAGCTCGTCGGCCTCGCCCAGGACGCCGAGGGCGTCACGGCGTCACTGCGCCAGGGCGCCACGGCCTCGACGCTGCGCGCCGACTACCTCGTCGGCGCCGACGGGGTGCGCAGCACCGTGCGCGCCGCGATCGGGCTGCCCTTCCCCGGCCGGCCCGTGATCAGCTCGGTGGTCCTCGCCGACGTGCTGGTCACCGCCGAGCCGCGCCTGGCCGTGCAGGTGCGCGGCGATGGGGAGGCGTTCGGCTTCCTCGCGCCGTTCGGCGACGGATACTGGCGCTTCGGCGGCTGGGAACGGTCCCGCCGCGACGTGCCCGACACCGCCCCGGTCGAGTTCGAGGAACTACGGTCCATCATTGAGCGCGCCTTCGGCGACGACTACGGCATGCACAGCCCGCGCTGGCTCGGCCGCTACTCCAGCGACGAGCGCCAAGTGCCACGCTACCGCGTCGGCCGGGTGCTGCTCGCCGGCGACGCCGCGCACCAGCACTCGCCGGCCGGCGGCCAGGGCATGAACACCGGACTGCAGGACGCGGTAAATCTCGGCTGGAAACTGGCGGCCATCACGCGCGGCTGGGCGCCCGACGCCCTTCTGGACACCTACCACGACGAGCGGCACCCCGTCGGCCGGGCGGTGCTGCGCAGCAGCGGGCTCAACCTGCGCCTCGCGATGGCCCGCGGCCCGGCCGAGGTCGCGCTGCGCACGGTCCGCAAGGCCGTCGTGCGGCACGTGCCCGCGGTGAGCCGCGCGGCGATCGGCGAGATCACCGGCATCGGCTACGCCTATCCCGCGCCGCGCGGCGCCCACCGCCGCACCGGCCGCCGTGTCCCCGACCTCCCCCTGGACGTCGGTCGGCTCTACGAGGCGCTGCGCGGTGGCGGATTCGTCCTCATCCTCCCACCGGGAACCGCGTTCGACGTCCCGGGCGACTGGGCCGATCGCCTCACCGTCTCCCACCGGTCGGACGGGGGCGATCCCGACCTCGCCCTGCTCGTCCGCCCCGATGGCTACGCCGCCTGGGCAGCCAGCGCCCCGACGGCAGCGAAGCTCGAGACGGGCCTACGCCCCTGGCTCGGCGAGCCCACGACTCCCGGCACGCTGGCCAGCACCGGCTGAGGGCCGCCGCCGTCCAGGGGCGCGAGACGGCCCGCGGAGCGCGCACGGCCGTGGGCGCGTGCGCGGTCCACGAGGGTGGAGAGCGTGATCGGCCCGGCGCGGCTGCGACGCGCGCTACGAGGCGACCGCTACGAGGCGACGGGGCCGAAGACGGCGGGGACGTCCTCGGTGAGGACGAGGTGGGTGGCGATGCGGTTCAGGTGGTCGCGGTCGTCGGTGGGCATGCTGGTGGCGAGGTCGGTCAGCCGCTGGCTGATCTCCTCGTAGAAGGTGTCGGTGAGGGCCTTGCCGGCGGGGGTGAGGCTGACGGTGATGGCGCGGCGGTCCGTCGCCGACATGGAGCGGCGAAGGTAGTCGCGCCGCTCCACCCGCTCGACCAGGCCGGTGACGCTCGACTTGTCCAGCCGCAGCATCGCGCTGATCTCACCCATGCCGCGAGGCGAATCCTTCAGTACGCACATCAGCTGGGCCTGCGGGACGGACAGGCCATGCGTGGCACAGACATCCGCGTAGATCGCATTGACCAGGTAGGACAGCCGTACCAAGGCCACCGGTGTCGTGAACACGCCGCTCACCGTGGGATCCCACCTTCTCCTCGCGTGAAAGGCCACCTTATCGCCCTCGGGCGGTGTGGCCATGGACGATGGTTTGTGATACCTACTATATGTGATGCGTATCAAAATGTGGACAGGCGTCAGGACGCGAACGGCCGAGCCGGCGGGAGAGTCCTCATGAGCGCCGAGCCGGCCGCCGCCGCGGTGGGGGCACCGGCCGCCACTGCGAGTGACGGGGTGCGCCGAGCAGGGGTGCCGCTGGGCGCGGTGGTCGCGATCGCCTGCACCGCGCAGTTCATGGTGGTGCTGGACACCACGATCGTGAACGTCGCGCTGCCGGACATGCGCCGGGCGCTGGACCTCTCGGTCGCCGGGCAGCAGTGGGTGGTCACCGCCTACCTGGTGACCTTCGGCGGCTTCCTGCTGCTGGCCGCCCGGGCGAGCGACCTGCTCGGCCGGCGCCTGGTGTTCCAGGCCGGACTGGTCGTGTTCAGCCTCGCGAGCCTCGCCGGGGGCCTCGCGGGCAACGGCGCGACGCTGCTGGCCGCACGGGCGGTGCAGGGGCTCGGCGCGGCCGCGCTCGCCCCGGCGAGCCTCAGCCTGATCACCGCCAGCCACCACGAACCGGCGGACCGCACCAGGGCTCTGAGCGTCTGGAGCGCGGCCGCGTCCAGCGCCGGGGCCGCCGGGATGATCCTCGGCGGCGTCCTCACCGACGGGCTGAGCTGGCGGTGGGTGCTGTTCGTCAACGTTCCTATCGGGTTGGCGCTCTACCTGGCCACCGTCCGACTGCTCGCCACCTCCGCGCCCAGTCGGGAGCGGCGCCTCGACCTTCCCGGCGCCGTCCTCATCACCGCCGCGGTCGCCGCGCTGGTGTTCGGCATCTCGCGGGCGACCCAGAGCGGCTGGGGCTCGGCGGAGGTCGTCGCCTCCCTCGTCGGCACGGCGGTGCTGCTGGGTGTGTTCGTGCTGGTCGAGACGCGGGTGGCGCAGCCGTTGATCCCGCCGAGCATCTACCGCCATCACAACCTGCGACTGGCGAACCTGATCACGGCCGCGCTCGGCGCACTGATGACCTCGACGATCTTCTTCCTGTCCGTCTACCAGCAGCAGCTGCTCGGCTACAGTCCGCTGCGCACCGGCCTGTCGCTGGTTCCGTGGACGCTCGTACTGGTCGTCGGCACGTTCGCCGCGCGTCGACTGATGCCGCTGCTGCGGCCCGTGCCGCTGCTGGTACTCGGCTCGCTGTGCACCGCGTCCGGGCTGGTCTGGCTGTCCTGGCTGCCCGCGAGCCCGGCCTACCTCACCCATGTGCTGGGGCCGACGATCGTGCTCGGCGTCGGGATGAGCCTCGTCGTCCTGCCGGTCACGGTGCTCGCGACCAGCGGGGTCGCGCCGACCGAGGCTGGCCTGGCCTCCGGGCTGCTCAACATGGGCCGCCAGATCGGCGGCGCGCTCGGCCTGGCCATCCTGGTGACCGTCGCGACCACCGTCACGAACCACACCCACGGCCCTGGCGCCACCGCGACCGTACACGGGTATCACATCGCGTTGCGGGTCGCGGCCGGGCTGAGCGCGGCCACCGCCCTCGGGGCGTTGCGGCTGTTGGCCCGGCGGCCGGCCGAGCCCGAGCCGCACCCATCCCGACCTGGATAATTGGGATTGACGATGGTGGGCGAAGCGGACTAACTTGTGGGTGTCGCGAAAGGTCGGCACTACTAACTAATACGCCGTAGGCACACTCTGGAGTGACGCACGGCGACGGGGGGAGTGGTGGTCATGCCTCTGCGGCGGCCCGTCCCGCTCGTCGCCCGCCGCCATGTCGACCTGTGCCGACTGTGCGCGGCGCTCTGTCGGACGGCGAGCTAGCGCCACCACTCCGCTGCTCCGTCGCCCGGCCCTCGAGATCGTCCGCTGGCAGGGCGCTGTGGGCATTTCTTCACCTTTTCGACCGAAAATGAGGTCTTCAATGCCCGCACGTCGGCACCGACTCATCCCTGTGCTGCCGGTCGCCGCTGTCGCCGCACTGCTCGCGCTCACCTCCTGTGGCAGCTCCTCCGACGGTGACGCCACCGGCGCCGGCCAGCCCGGTGGCACCCTGCGGATCGCCGCCGACGCCGACCCCGGCTGCCTCGACCCGCAGCAGACCGGCCAGCTGCAGACCCTGGACATCACCCGCGGCCTGGTCGACTCCCTGACCGACCAGGACCCGAAGACGGGCGCGATCGTCCCCTGGCTCGCCCAGTCCTGGACCATCAGCCCCGACGCCAGAAAGTTCACCTTCACCCTGCGCTCCGGCGCGACCTTCAGCGACGGCACCCCGGTCGACGGGCAGGCGGTCAAGGCGAGCTTCGACCGCCTGTCCAAGCTCCCGCCCAACGGCGCCCCGGCGTACATCAAGGGCTACACCGGCACCACGGTCACCGACGCCACCCACGTCACCGTCGGCTTCACCCAGCCGAACGCCCAGTTCCTGCAGGCGACCTCGACGACCGGCTTCGGCATCCTGTCGGTGGCCACCGCGAGCAAGCCCCTGGCCGCGCGCTGCCGCGGCCAGATCATCGGGTCGGGACCGTTCGTGCTGAAGAACTACACCCCGAACCGCTCCGCCACGATCACGAAGCGTGCCGGGTACGGCTGGCCGTCCTCGCGGGCGGTGAACAAGGGCCAGGCCCACCTCGACACGGTGGCCTTCACCTTCGTCGCCGAGGACGGCGCGCGCACCGGTGCGCTGCGGTCCGGGCAGGCCGACGTCGGTGAGGCCATCCAGCCCAGCGACCAGGCCCAGTTCACCGACGGCGGGTCGGCCAGGCTGTTGCTCGCCGCCGCGCCCGGGCTGGTGCCGCCCCTGTCGCTGAACCACCGCGGCATCCTCGCCGATGAGAAGGTCCGCCGGGCGCTGCTGATCGGCGTCGACCGCGCCGCGCTGGTCTCCACCGTCTTCAACGCGAACTACCGGCCCGCGACCAGCGTCCTCGCCTCCACCACCCCCGACTACGTGAACCTGGCCGACAAGCTGCGCTTCGACCCCGCGCAGGCCGACCGGCTGCTCACCGAGGCCGGCTGGGTCCCCGGCGCGGACGGCATCCGGACCAACGGCGGCCGGCGGCTCTCGCTCACCTGGCTGATCCCGGCCCCGATGCCGCCGGCGGACGAGGCGGTCCAGGCGCAGCTGCGCAAGCGCGGCGTCGACCTCCAGCTCGACGCGGTACCGCCGGCCCAGTACGTCGCGCGGCAGAGCGCCGGCCAGTTCGACCTCACCGCCGTCGCCGTCACCCGCGCCGACCCGGACGTGCTGCGCAACATCTTCTCCACCCGGGGCGCGAACCTGTGGCACCTGACACCCAGCCCACTGGACGGCTACCTCGACGCCCAGGCCGCCGCGACCAACCCGGCGGACCGGCGCACCGCCGTCACGAACGCGGTCACCTGGATCCTCGACCACGCCGACACCGTGCCGCTCTACGAGGGCTCCGTCGTCCACGGCGTGTCGACGAAGGTGCGCGGCCTGCGGCTGACCGCCTCCACCCAGCTTGACCTGCACGAGGCATCCCTTGGGTGAGCCGGCCGGGCAGCGGCCGTCGTCATGGCGGCGGTTGCCGCCGCGGGGCGGGCCCGGGTCGCGGGGCGGGGTGGGCGCGGGCGCGCACCTGCTGGGCCGGGTCGCGCTGCGCCGGGTGCCGCAGGCGGTGGCCGTGGTCTGGGCCGCGTTCACGGTCACGTTCCTCGCCGTCCGCGTCCTGCCCGGCGACCCGGTGGCCCTGATGCTGACCGGCAGCAACGGCTTCTCCACCCCGACCCCGGAACAGATCGCCCAGGCCCGCGCCGACCTCGGCTTCGACCGGCCGCTGGTCGTGCAGTACCTGCACGCCCTGGCCGACGCGGCGCATGGCGACTTCGGATCGTCGATCCAGACCGGCCGATCGGTCTCCTCGGTGATCACCGAGGCGTTGCCGTCGACGCTGCGGCTCGGCGCCACCGCGCTGCTCATCGCCCTCGTCCTCGGCTGCGCCGTGGGCCTGCTGGCGAACCTCGCCCCGGCCGCGTTCCTGCGCCAGGTCCTGCGTTCGGTGCCGGCCGCCGGCATCTCGCTGCCCTCGTTCTGGGTCGGGCTGATGCTGCTGCAGCTGTTGTCGTTCCGCTGGCACCTGTTCCCCACCCTTGCCGGCGGCGGCCCGCGCGAGCTGGTCCTGCCCGCCTGCACGCTGGCGCTGCCCGGCGCCGCCCTCGTCGCCCAGGTGGTCGGCCGCAGCCTGCACGACAGTCTGCACCGCCCGTGGGCGGACACGATGCGGGCCGCCGGGATCGGCCCCGGCCGCCTGCTCGTCGGCCACGGGCTGCGGCACGCCGCCCTGCCGACGCTGACCGTGCTCGGCCTGCTCGTCGGCAACCTCATCGGCGGCGCCGTCGTCGTCGAGACGGTGTTCTCCCGCCCCGGCATGGGGCTGATCGTCCAGGCCGCGGTCGGCGCGCAGGACCTGTCGGTGGTGCAGGGCGTCGTCGTCGTCGCCGCGGTCGGCTACGCCATCACGAACCTCACCGTCGACCTGCTCTACCCCGTGCTCGACCCGCGGCTACGGGGCGGCGCTCTCGTGGCGGCGGCCCAGGAGGGTGAAGCCGGATGAGCGCCGTCGACTCCGCACCCACCACCGAGGCCGCACCCACCACCGAGGCCGCGTCCAGCACCGAGGCCGCACCCAGCACCGCCGAGGCCGGGCGGATGGGGGCCGTGCGCCGGGCGGCCCGGTACGCCGCCAGGCATCCCGGCGTCGTGCTGTCCGCCCTCGCGCTGCTCGTGGTACTCGGCTGGATGATCGTCCCCGGCTGGTTCTCCCACCAGTCCCCGAACACCGGGGACGGCGCGCACCGGCTGCGAGCGCCGAGCGAGCACCATCTGTTCGGCACCGATCAGCTCGGCCGGGACGTCTACGCCCGGGTCGTCCACGGCGCGTCGCTGTCGCTGCGCACCGCGCTGGCCGCCACTGGCGTCGCCCTCGGCGCTGGCGTGCTGCTCGGTCTGCTCGCCGGCTACCTCGGCCGGTGGGTGGACCTCGCGATCATGCGGATCGTGGACGTCACCCTGTCCATCCCGCCGGTGCTGCTGTCCCTGCTCATCATCAGCGCGCTCGGATTCGGCACAGTGAACGTCGCGATCGCGGTGGCGCTCACCAGCGTGGCGAGTTTCGCCCGCCTGACCCGCGCCGAGGTCCTGCGGGTGCGCACCGCGCCGTTCGTCGAAGCGGCCACCCTCTGCGGGGCCCGCTGGTGGCGGATCCTCGCGCGGTACGTCGCGCCGGCGTCTGTCGGCCCCGTGCTCGCGCTCGCCGCACTGGACTTCGGGTTGGTCGTCCTCGCCGTGTCCGCGTTGAGCTTCCTCGGCTATGGGCCGCCGCCGCCCGCGCCGGAATGGGGAGCGCTGGTCGCCGGCGGCCGCGACTACCTGGCCACCGCCTGGTGGCTGACGGCGATGCCAGGCCTGACCATCGCGGTCGTCGTACTCGCCGCGAACCGGCTGTCCCGGGTCCGCGAGAACGAACGGAGCCGGCCATGAGCGTCGCGGCCCACCAGGATCCGGCCCAGCCCTCCTCGGCCGCCCTCCCCCACGTGGCCACCTCTCCCCACGCAGCCGCCTCGCCCCACGCGGCCGCCTCGCCCCACACGGCCACGTCGCCTGACGCGACCGCCTCACCCGGTGCGGGCCGCCCGCTGCTGCGGGTACGCGGGTTGCGGGTGACCTACCGGGCCGAGTCCGGTGGGCGCGCGATCGCGCTCGACGGCGTCGACCTCGACGTGCCGGTCGGGCGGATCACGGCGGTCGTCGGCGAGTCCGGCTCGGGCAAGACGACGCTGGCACATGCGCTGATCGGCCTGCTGCCCGAGGGCGGCCAGGTCGACGCGGGCAGCATCGACCTGGCCGGACGGGACCTCGCAGGCCTGCCGGAACGGGCCTGGCGGGAGGTCCGCGGCGCCCGCGTCGGACTGATCCCGCAGGACCCGGGAGTCAGCCTCGACCCGGTGTGCACGATCGGCCGGCACGTCACCGACGTCCTGCGTGCCCACCGGCGGCTGCCCCGCGCCGCGGCCCGGGACCAGGCCATCCGGTTGCTCACCAACGCCGGGATCCCCGACGCCTCGACCCGCTTCCGGCAGTACCCGCACGAGCTCTCCGGCGGTCTGCGCCAGCGGGTGCTGATCGCGATGGCCACGGCCGCGGGCCCTGAGCTGCTGGTGGCCGACGAGCCGACGTCCGCGCTCGACGTCACCGTGGCCCGCCGCATCCTCGACCACCTCGACACCCTGGCCGCCGCCGGCACGACCATCCTGCTGGTCACCCACGACCTGCTCGTCGTCGGCGACCGCGCCGACCACGTCGTGGTGATGTCCGGCGGCCGGGTCGTCGAGGCCGGACCCACCGAGCGGGTGCTCACCGACCCCCGCGAGCCCTACACCCGTCAGCTTCTCGCCGACATCCCCGGGCGCGCCCTGATCTGCCGAGCCGCCGGCCAGCCCGTCGGATCCGGTGAGCCCCACGAACCCAGCGAGCCCAGCGAGCCCGCGGACAGTCCCCCCTCCGCGACCACCCGACGCCGACCCGCGGCGTTCGCGACGTCGCAACGTGCGCGGACAGCGGATCCGAACGCGTCGGCCCCGGACCTGCCCGTCCCGGCCTCGCTGGTCGCGCCGCCGCCGTTGCTGGTCGCCGAGGGGCTGCGGCTGGTGTACCCGGGGCGCGGTCCGCGTACGGCGGCGGTCGACGACGTCAGTTTCACGATCCCGGCGGGTACGACGATGGGGCTCGTCGGCGAGTCCGGCTCGGGCAAGAGCAGCATCGCCCGGCTGGTGCTGGGCCTCGTCCGGCCCACCGCCGGCACCGTGCGGATCGGCGACCAGGAGGTCACCGGGCTGTCCGGCGCCCGGCTGCGCGCCCTGCACCGCAACGTCCAGCTCATCTACCAGAATCCCTACAGCTCGTTGAACCCGCGATTCACCGTCGAGGAGATCGTCGCCGAGCCGCTGCGCAACTTCGGGATCCTCGGGCGCGCCGAACGGCCGGCGCGGGTCGCGGACCTGCTGGCCGACGTCGCGCTTCCCGCGGCCGTCGCCCGGCGCAGGGCGGCGGAGCTGTCCGGTGGGCAGCGTCAACGCGTCGCGATCGCCCGCGCCCTCGCGCTGACCCCGCGACTGCTCGTCTGCGACGAACCGGTCTCCGCGCTCGACGTGACCGTGCAGGCCCAGATCCTGCGGCTGCTGCGGGAGCTGCGGGACTCCCACGGGCTGACCTATCTGTTCATCTCGCACGACCTCGCCGTCGTGCGGGAGCTCGCCGACCAGGTCGCGGTGCTCCACCGTGGCCGGCTCGTCGAGTTCGCCGACACCGAGCGGCTGTTCGCCGATCCCCGCGACGACTACACCCGCACCCTGCTGGCCGCGATCCCCGGCACCCGATGATGAGGACACGATCATGGATCTTGGGCTGATCAGTTTCGGCAGTCTCCTGCCGGACCCGCGTACCGGCGTCGCGTTGAGCCAGCGCCAGCGGCTGCGCGACGTCGTGCGCGCCGCGGCGGACGCCGAGGAGTTCGGTTACGCCTGGTACGCCGTCGGCGAGCACCACTTCGGAGAGCGTGACGTGATCCCGTCGCCGGCCGTCGTGCTCGCCGCCATCGCCGAACACACCAGCACCATCCGGCTCGCCACCGGCACCACACTGGTGGCGAACCGTGACCCGGTGCTTGTCGCCGAGGACTATGCCCTCGTGGACCTGCTCAGCGACGGCCGCCTCGAGCTCGTCGCCGGCGCGTCGTTCTTCCCCGACCCGTGGACGGTGTTCGGACACGACCCGCAGGTGAAGGCGGCGCGCAAGCGCGAGGCCGTCGAACTGCTGCTGCGGTTGTGGACCGAGGACCGGGTGACGTGGCAGGGCCGGTTCCGACCGCCGCTGGACGACGTGCGGGTGCAGCCCCGCCCCGCCCAGGCCGCCCCGCCGCTGTGGATCAGCGCCGGGGTCGGCTCGGGGTCGGTCCGCCTCGCCGTCGACCACGGCCTGCCGCTGATCGCCGGGACCACCGCGCGCCCACCCGTTGACTTCGTCGACGTGTTTGACGCCTACCGCCGCGAATGGTCCCTCGCCGGTCGCCCCGGACCCTCCGGGCGGCTCGGCGCCGCGAGCCACGTGTTCGTCGCCCCCACGTCCCAGGCGGCCCGCGCCACCTGGTCGCAGTACATCACCAGCTACCTGTCGGCCCGGCTCCCCTCGCACGGCGGCTCGCCGCGCCCGTTCGACTTCGACGAGTACATCGGTCCCGACGGCCCGGCGATCTGCGGCAGCCCCGCCGAGGTCGTCGACCGCCTCGGCGCCCTGCACGGCCTGTGGGGCCACGACCTGCACCTGCTCGCCATCGACATCGGCGGCATCCCCGCTGACGAGGTCCGCGCCGCCACCGAGCTGCTCGCCTCCGACGTCCTCCCGCAGGTCGCCTCCCTCGGCGCCACTGCCGCGCGACCCCCGGCCGACCCGGTGGCGTCGCGTGCTTGACCCGGACGTGCGTGAGCTCGCCGCCGGCCGCAACCTCGGCTATCTCACCACGCTGATGCCCGGCGGCGAGCCGCAGACCAGCATCGTCTGGCAGCACGCCGACGACGAGCACATCCTCGTCGGCACCCAGACCAGCCGCCAGAAGTACCGCAACATCCTCGCCGACCCGCGCGTCACCATCCTCCTGCACGACGCCGCCAACCCCCGCCGCTACATCGAGGTCCGCGGCCGCGTCGTCGCCACCGAGACCGGCCCGCCCGCGATCGACCTGGCCCACATCACGTTCACCAAGTGGACGGGCAGCCCCACGCTGCGCCCCGCCGACGGCGAACGCGTCCTGCTGCGCCTGCGGGCCGACCGCATCCATCGAAAGGACTGAGTTGACCCCACCGGACCTCCCCCACGGTGCCAGCGCCGGCCCTGCCACCAGCCCCGATGTCGGTACCGTCGTGGGCGGTGACCCGGTGCCGCCGCTGGTCGACGCCGCCTGGCTCGCCGTCCATCGCGATGACGTGATCATCGCCGACGTCCGCTGGTACCTTGACGGACGCAGCGGGCACGACGCCTACCTCGGCGGCCACCTGCCCGGCGCCATCTGGGTCGACGTCGACACCGCCCTGTCCGCGCCACCCGACCCGGCCGGCGGGCGCCATCCGCTGCCCGATCCGGCCGCGTTCGCGCGTTCGCTCGGCGACCTCGGCATCCCGGCCGATGCGGTCGTCGTCGCCTACGACGACGCCGGCGGCGGCTACGCGGCCCGGCTGGTATGGCTGCTGCGCATCCTCGGTCAGCCCGCGGCCCTGCTCGACGGCGGCCTCGCCGGCGCTGGTGCGCTCGAGACCGGACCGGTGCGCCGCGAGCCGGTCACCCGCGCCGTCCTCGACTGGCCCGCTGCCCGGTTCCGCACCGCTGACCAGGTTGAACAGGCTCTCGCCGCGGGCACGTCCGTGGTGCTCGACGCGCGCGCGGCCGGCCGGTACAGCGGCACCGAGGTGCTGCCCAGCGATGTCCGCTCCGGGCACATCCCCGGCGCCCGCAACGCCCCGTGGGCGGCGAACCTCACCGCCGCCGGCACGTTCGCGCCCCGTGGCGAGCTGTACGACCGTTACCACGCCCTGGGCGTCGAGGAGGACACCGAGGTGATCGTCTACTGTGGCAGCGGAGTCACCGCCTGCCACGATCTGCTGACGCTGGAGCTGCTCGGCGTCGCCGACACCGCGCTGTACCCCGGCTCCTGGTCGGCATGGTCCGCCGACCAGACCCGGTCCGTCGCGACCGGCGCGGAGGCCGGGACCGCTCCGTCCGCGCCGGGTGTGGGGACGGTCGAGCGATGAGCGCACTGACCGGTTGTAAGGTTCCGAATCGGGCGCTCGATCTCGCCCTGCGCCGCGCGTAACACCACGACCGGCTCAGTCGGGTCCTCCCCGTCCGCGCCGGCGAACCCGAAGCCCACTCCTGCCCGGCCGATTCACCGTCAGTGTCCCGAACGGCAGGCGCCAGGACACCGGAATCGACGCAACGCCTCACAGGACACGTCCCGGACCACATCCACGATCCTGCAGACCGGGGCGGTAGGTCAGCTTCCGCTGGTCATCCCGACCTTGCCGGCATCGCCGTCGGTACCTTCTACCGAGCCAGAAAAGGCCGATGGCAGCACCCGTCCCCGACCGTGTGGCCACCGCCCGCCACCTACCGAGAGATGCGAGAGTTGGCTACCGAGATCCTGCCCGGCTGCCAATACCGCCGCCACCTGCTATTGCGCTACAGCATTATCTGGCACCGCCCCACCACTCTATAACTGAGACAGGCCACCATGCTCGGGAAGGGCGAAAGATGTGAGGATCGAACCGGCGGACGACGCCATGTTCCGCGAACGCGACGCCTGGCGCTACGACCCGCCTTACGACTTCTACGACAGCGACGGCCTGCCCGTGAAGAACCCTGAGCTGTTCTTCGCGGTGCGCGACGACGACGGCGCCCTCGTCGGGTTCTACTTCTTCGAGCCGGTCGACGACGGGCTGTTCTACGGGTTGGGCCTGCGGCCGGATCTCACCGGTCGTGGGCTCGGCGAACAGTTCGCGCTGGCGGGTCTGGAGTTCGCCCGCCCCATCTACGGCCGGTGCCGCGTGGTGCTCGATGTCGCGTCCTTCAACGAACGCGCCATCCGCCTGTACCGGGGCCTCGGTTTCGCCGAGACCGGCCGGCATACCGAGACGTTCGACGGTTACGGGCCCGTGGAGTTCGTCGACATGGAAAAGCCCGGCTGAACGCCCTCCGCGTCGGGCTGGTCGATGCGGAGCCCCCCTCGGGATTGACTCGTCCGCTGCCCCACACCCGGCCCTTGATGGCGGGCAGCACGCCGCGCAGCCGCTCGTCGTCCTCGAAAAGGATCCATGCCCTGGTCGAGGATCTTGCCATGATGGTCTTATGAGCCCTGCCATCGTGGGAATCCGGATGTGGTGCGAGCTCGCCTCAGCCGGCCCGATGGCTTCTTTCCGTCGAGACCCGCACAACGCCGCCGGTGGCGAGGGTGGTGCCGGGGGCGGCCGGGCGGTGGCCAATGGCCCGCTCGGCCCGGTGCTTGCCCCGGCGCCGGGGGTGGTGCCGGATCCGACCTCGGCTCCAGGGCTGGTTCCGAGGCCGGCCGCATTGCAGGGTTACCGGGATGCGGGCAGCGGGCTCTCCTTCACGGTGCACGAGTTCGCCGAACTGTCGGACGGCCTGGAGGTCACCCTCCTGGATGACCGGGGCTGGGGCATGTCGCGCCGCGGTGGGACTCCCGACGAGATCCTGGCCGAGCTGACGGTCGAGGAGATCGCACGCATGGTCTATATGGTCCTGCTGCCGGATTGGGCCGATGTTGACCACCCGCTTCCGCCGCACCTCGCCGCGGTCGAGGGCAGCGGAGGGGCACAGGACTGGGATCTGCTCGTGGAACGGCTGCGAGCGTTCGGGGTGGTCTCCACGCCGGCCGAGCTCATGCGGATACCGCGCCGCCTCGACCTCGGCGACCACCTCCGCGCGTCGCTGGCCACCCCTGCTGAATAACACGTGTGGCTCCGGACACCGGCCGGCCCGAGTCGGCCACCGGCGACCCGTCCGGCATCGTCGCCGAGGACGTCGACAGCTGCAGCTGCGCGGCGGACGACGGCGCCCAGCCGCTCGCCGTGTCGGCGTGCTGTCGTTGCGCTACAAGCAAGCACCCCCTGTCATCGCCGTCGTCGGGGGGTCCCATCATCTGCGCGGTGAGCGAGAGCGCGCAGGCGAACGGAGGCCCGGCTGCCACTGATGGCTTTCCCTGGCGGCCATCCGCCTCGGCGGGGCCGGTGACCGCGGTCGCCGGCCCAGGCGCGTCGCTGGCATCGGGGTCACCGGCCCCGGGCCCGGCCGTCGAGGCGTCGTCGACCGAGGAGCCGGACCTCTGCGCGGCGGTGCTCCAGGCACAGCGCGGTGACGAGCGGGCCTTCCGGCTGATCTACCGAACGATCCAGCCCGGTCTGCTGCGGTATCTCCGGGTGCTCGTCGGCGACGACGCCGACGACGTCGCGTCCGAGGCCTGGCTGCACATAGCCCGGGACCTGGCGACGTTCCGCGGCGACTTCGACGCCTTCCGCGGATGGACGGCCACAATCGCCCGCCACCGTGCGCTGGACCACCTTCGTCGACGGACCCGTCGCCGCAGCGAGTCCATGCCCGTCGAGATGATGCTGACGGAGGTGGCCGCGCCCGACGACACCGCGGGGGGAGCCCTGGAGTCCATCTCCACCGAGGCCGCCCTGCGCCTGATCGCGGCCCTGCCGTTGGACCAGGCGGAGGCGGTGCTCCTGCGGGTGGTCCTGGGGTTGGACGCGAAGACCGCCGGACGTGTCCTCGGTAAGCGCGCCGGCGCGGTCCGCGTCGCGGCGCATCGGGGGTTGCGCCGGCTTGCCGAGCAGCTCGGTGAGCGCGGGATCACCGAGGCCGCTCCCCCGGAGGCGGGTGAACATGGACGCAGGCACGGCACACGGCGATGATCATGGTCTGTGGCCAGGTGTAACACCGGAGACGGCTCCAACGCTGAAGGACGTGAGATGACCACACGCCGACCCCGCCGGATCGGTCGGGGCGACGCGGAGCGGATGCTTCGCGGCGCTCCGGTCGACGCTGGGGCCGGTCCGGATCACCTCGCCGACCTGCTCGCTGCCGCGGCCGCCCCGGCCCGCGACGGCGAACTCGACGGTGAGGAAGCGGCCGTGGCCGCGTTCCGGGTGGCGCCTCTCGCCCCTGTCACCCAGCCGCGGAGAGAACCCATGTCCAAGCTGTTGCTCGCGAAGCTCCTCACCGTGAAGGTCGCCGCCACGGCACTGGGCGCCGTCACCCTCGGCGGCGTCGCCGTCGCCGCCACCACCGGGAACCTTCCCGTCACCGGTGGACGTGGCGGCGCGGCCGTTTCCTCGACGGCCACCCCCTCCGCCGAGGTCACGGCGCCGTCGCTGCCCACGCCGAGCGCCGGCGCGCACGTCTCGGCGCAGCTGCTCGGGCTGTGCCACGCCTACACGGCGGCGGCCGGCGCCGGCGCCGGCGCCGACGCGGCTCTCGCCTCCCCGGGCATGAGCGCCCTGGTCACAGCCGCTGGTGGGCGTGCCCAGGTCGACGGCTTCTGCGCGAACGCCCTGGCCGCGCAGACCGGTGTCACGGCGGCACCAGGCGTGGCCGGGGGTGCGGAGGCCGGGGCGACAGGTGCCGGTGTCGGCGCGAGCACCGGGCCGACGGATGTCGGCGGGCGGGGTGTGGGTCTGGGTGTGGGCGCGAGTGCGGGCCCGAACGGCGCGGGTCTCGGCGTTGGGGTGGGGTCGGGTGCCGGCGTCGGCACGCACGCCGGGCCGACGGGCGCCGGCCTCGGCGCGCAGGTTCCGGGTGCGGGTGTGGCCGCGACCGCGAGCCCGGGTCGGGTGGGACTCGGTGTCGGGCTGGGGTCCGGTGCCGGCGCGACGACCACCGCGTCGCCCGGTGCCGCCGGTCTCAGCGCCGCTGTGAGCGCCGGCGCCTCGCCGTCGGCGCACCGCTGATCGGATGGTATTCGCACAGCCTGCGCTCCCGCCGCACCGCGCGGTGGGAGCCCGGGCGAGATCGCTACGGAGACCACGACCAGCGATGACCGACGACCTTCGCCGTTCCTGTCCGTCGTGGTGCCGGGAGCCCGCCGGGCACCTGCACCCGCAGAGCGGCGGGCCGGGCGACTGCCACGCCGCCGAGATCGCCGCGGTCCGCCTCGGCGAGATTCCCGGCCTGCGCGGCGCGACGCCGCCGATCCACGTGAAGATCGAGCAGTATGTCACCGACGCGACGGCGTATCCGCCGGTGATCTCGCTTGATTTCGGCGGCGCCGGCGAACCCAGCGGCAGCGACTTCCTCACCCCCGAGGAGGCGTACGCCCTCGCCGCCGCCCTTCGCCAGGCGGTCATCACCCTGCGGACCGCCGGTTGCTCCAGGGGTGGACAGCAAGTTCCCCCAAGTGCAGGGGTCGTGCCAGGTCGTCAAGCAGAACCGGGGCGCTGAACGGTTTCTGGCTGTGGACGATGTCGGGCCGCGGGCCGGCCACGACCGTTCGGCCCGGGTGGTGTGGCCGACATCAGCATGACTGGCAGCTCAGGGCGGATCCGGAGAAGCCGCGCGATGAGCTGGCAGCCGGGCTCGATGTGTTCTCATAAAACATGGAGAAACACTCTGGCCGCTCACCCGCTCACACCACTCCGCCCCCGCCGAGGCAAGAGACCACACGCCGATCACTGGGGCTGTAACACCAGTCGACGAGCGTGCCGGTCGGGAGCGCGGTTCAGTTCCACAGAGTGGCGATCGGGGCGGCGACAATGCCCTCGCCGAGCGGGTAAACCCGCTTGCCAGTGTGCAGGACGACACCGGCGACGAAACGGTCACCGAGTTCGTCGCGCAGCCAGGCAAGGTGGCGTGCCGCGTCACGGCCGGGCCCGGCGTCGGCCTTGACCTCGACCCCGATCACCCGCCCGCCACCCAGCTCGACAAGCACGTCGACCTCATGGCGACCACCCTCCTGACGCAGATGGAACAGGCGCGGCCGACTGGCACTCACCGGCACCTCAGCCCGCAGCTGCGCGACCACCAACGTGTCCAGCAGCCGACCCAGCAGATCACCGTCCCGCAGCACCGCCCGGACATCGACCCGCAACGCCGCCCCGATCAGCGCCGGATCCACCACATAACGCTTCGGAACCTGCACCAGACGCTTCAACCGATTAGTCCACCACGACGGCAGACTGTCCACGACCAGCAGATTGCGCAACAGACCGTCGTAGGCATCGGCGGTCTTCGCGTTGATCCTCGCCGCCTCGAACACCGTCCTGTTCGCCACGATCCCCGCGGAGTTCAACGCCAGCACCTCGACATAGCGGCGCAGCCTGTCCGGATCCCGCGACTCGCCCAGCAGCTCCACATCACGGGTCAGAAGCTGATCCAGATAGCTCTCCAACCACTCCTGACCCCGGGCAGCCGACAGGCGCAGCGCCGGCTCGGGAAAGCCACCCCGCAACGCCAGCCCCAGATAGCCGGGCAGATCCGGCGGATCAGCCGGCGACGACAGCGCCTCCACACCCGCCTCGGCGATCCGGTCGACAAACGACGGCCCGTCCACCCGCCCGGCGATCTCCCGCAACGACAGACCACTCATCGCGACCCGGACCAGACGACCCGTACCCGGCCAGTTCTCCGCCTGCAGATCCGCCCGCACCGACCCCGTCACCAGAAACCGGCCCGACCCCGGCCACGCATCCACCGACCGCTTGATCGCCCCCAACACCCCCGGCACGACCTGCCACTCATCCAACAGCACCGGCTCGGGAAACTGACGCAACGCCGCATCCGGATCCGCCCGAAACGCCACCGCCTCCGCCGGCTCATCCAGACGCACCACACTGCGCGCATGCCGCGCCGCCGTCGTCGTCTTCCCCGCCGCCCGCGGACCGACGATCAGCACCGCCGGCAACTCGCCGAACATCTCATCGATCTTCGCATCCACCAACCGAGGCAGATACGAACTCTCCACAACCCCTCCGACCTGGACAGCAATCGATGGCTACCGGCACCACACGGAGACCGATACCATCATCCTACAGGTGGCACTACCAGTTTCACGCGCTCTCTGCTGCCACTCCGCTGCACTCCGCCCGCTGGCCCACCGCACCCGCCACTCCCGCCACCGCGCGGAGAAACCCACCCCCGGCAGGCAGCAACACAGCCGGGTCGTCCCCGGGCGGTCAGCGGGACGGGCACGATGGCGGTCTGGCCGGTATGGCCGGTATGGCGGTCGGCGGGATCGCCATACCGCGCACCGGGTGCTGGCGTCACTCGCTGAGCGCCGGTCGGTCAGGCACCGAAGGTGATCGTCTGTGTGGTGTGGTCACCGACCTGGATCGCGGTCGGTCCGGCGAACGTGTTGCCGCTCAGGACATGCCCGCCGGCCTGCTGGTCGGCGGACTGCGCGACGGCGACGGCCTGGGCCAGCGCGGCGGCGAAGGCCCGATCACGATCGGCGGCATCCTCCAGTGCCAGGCTGAGACGCTGACGGGTGCGCTCGGACAGTTCCCCGGCGCCGGCCTGCGCTTCCTCCTCGACGTGGGCGAGGACGGGGTCGTCCTCCCCGAGTGCCTGGCTGACGAGGTCGTGCACGCGGTCGAGACCGGCGTCGACGATCCGGCCGGTCTCCTCCTCCATCCGCTCCCCGACCCGGCGCGCCCTGCGCACGGCCCAGGCGAACACCACACCGACCGCAATCTCGATCCCGGTCACGCTCACTCCCCGAACCTGCGTCTCCGCGCGTCGTCGCCGGCACTGTGCGCTCGTCGCCGGCACTGTGCGCACCAGTATTCCGCGCGTCTCCCCACTGCGGCGATGCGGACGGCCCGATGTCGTCCACGTCGGACGAACCGTGGCGGACCGGCACCCCTCGTGCGCCACGCCGCACCAGAGTGGTCGTCCGCTCAGGACCTGGTGTCGGCCTGCCATCTGTGCAGCACGCCAGCGATCGCCACGGTGTTCGGATGCTCCGCGCCCAGCACCCGGGTGAAGTCGGTGATCACCCGTTCCAGCAGGGTCATCGCCTCCGCGGCGCGCCCCGCCTGCCAGTAGAAGGCGGCCAGGTTGCCCCGCATCATCAGGGTGTCGGGATGGTCGGGGCCCAGAATCCGGCGTCGGTCGGCGAGCAGCGTCTCGGTGGCCGCTGCCGCCCCGGCGGCGTCGCCTGCCTGACCCAGCCAACGGCACAGGTGGTGGCGGGTGGTGAGGGTGTCGGAGTGATCGGGACCGAGGATCCGCAGCTGGTCGGCGAGCAGGGCCTCGAACGCGGCCACCGCCCCGGCCGCGTCCCCCCTCTGGCCACACAGGGAGGCGAGGAGGTGGCGGGTGGTCAGCGTGTCGGAGTGATCGGGACCGAGGATCCGCAGCTGGTCGGCGAGCAGGGCCTCGAACGCGGCCGCCGCCTCGGCCGTGTCTCCCGACGTACCCCGCCAGCGGGCCAGCTCATGGCGGGTGGTCAGGGTGTCGGGGTGGTCGGGGCCAAGGATCCGCAGCCGGTCGGCGAGCAGGGCCTCGAACGCGGCCACCGCCCCGGCCGCATCCCCCTGCTCCCCCTGCCAGTAGGCCCGGTTGTGGCGGGTGGTGAGGGTGTCGGGGTGCTCGGGACCGAGAGTCCGCAGCTGGTCGGCGAGCAGTGTCTGCGTGGCCGCCGCCGCCCCGGTCGCGTCCCCCGCGCGCCCCCGCCAGTGGGCCAGCTCATGGCGAGTGGTCAGCGTGTGGGGATGGTCGGCGCCGAGAATCCGCAGCTGGTCGGCCAGGATGGTGGTGAGCGCGGCGGCCGCCCCGGCGCTGTCTCCGGCCTGCCCCCGCCAGTGGGCCAGCTCATGGCGGGTGATCAGGGTGGCGGGGTGGTCCGGCCCGAGAAGGCGCAGCCGGTCGGCCAGCAGGGTGGCGGACGCCGCTACCGCCCCGGCCACATCCCCCGACTCCCCCCGCGAGCGCGCCAGGTTGCCCCGCGCGGCCAGGGTGTCGGGATGCTCGGGGCCGAGAAGGCGCAGCCGGTCGGCGAGCAGGGCCTGGAACGCGGCCGCGGCGCCGGCGGCGTCCCCCGCCCGCCCCCGCATGAAGGCCAGGTTGTGGCGGGCGGTCAGGGTGTGGGGATGGTCGGGGCCGAGAACGCGCAGACAGTCGGCGAGCAGGCGGTCGAAGGCGACCGCGGCCGCGGCGGCGTCCCCGGCCTGCCCCCGCCAGGAGGCCAGGTTGTGACGGCTGGCGAGCGTGTCGGGGTGGTCGGGCCCGAGGGTCCGCCGGGCGGTGGCACACAGCCGGTCGAAGTATCCGGCGGCGGTGGTGGCCAGGCCGCTCTGGCCAAGACTGGTGCCGGCGTGAAAGAGCACCGGGTGCACGCCGGGGTTCCACAGCCCCTGGGCGGCGGTGGTGTGCACGGCGTTGGTGTTGGCCCGCAGGATCTGCGCATGCCCCGGGTCGGACTCCACCCGCGGCCAGACGGCGAGCAGCCCGTCGCCCGCCACCCGGGCCACCTCGGCCAGCCGGTCGGGGGCGAGCCGGTCACGCACGGCGCGTTGGATCAGTTGATGCACGCGTAGCAGCCCCCCGCCGGGGGTGGGGGTGTGCTCGGCGAGGCTGAGCAGGCACAGGCAGGCAACCGCGTCCGCGGCGTCCTGCGCGTCCACCGGCAGGTGGTCCCCCGCCGCATCGCCTCCGTCGTCGCCAGGCGGGCGGCGGTGTGCGGCCAGGTAGGTCCGGGCCGGCGGGCTGGTGAGCACCTGCGTGGGAATGCCGTTGGGGTCCAGCACCGCGGCCAGCTCGAGGAGAGGACCGGCCAGGCCGCGTGGGCGCAGGGTGTTGGCGCGGTCGATGGACAGGGCCCAGGCCGCCGCCACCGGGGCGAGCTGACTGTCCGGCAGGCTGTGCGGGGCCAGCTGGTCCAGCGTTCTGGCCTGGTCGGCAAGGCGGGCGCGGTAGGCGGCGCAGTCGAGATGCGCGGAGTCCGCGAGGTAGGCGGCCGCCTGCGCCAACGCCAGCGGCAGGTGGTTCAGGTCCGCCGCCAGCCCCTGGATCTGCCCGGGGTCATCGGTGCGACCGTGCGCGGCCAGCGCCGCTGTGACATAGGCCTGCGCCTCGGCTGGGGTGAACAGGCCGAGGTCGACCCGGACCCGGCCGGAGCCGGTCAACGCCGCGTCGCGACGCCGGGTGGTGATCAGCACCTGCCCGGCCGCGGTGTCGGGCGGCCACAGACCGGTCAGGTCGGCGGGGTCGGCGACGTCGTCAAGGACGATCATCCAGCGCTCCTCGGTGCGCACCAGCCAGTCCAGCAGCTTCCGGGCGGCTGCCCGCGGATCAGCCGGGTCGGCGCCGAACAGGGCCTCGGCGGCCTCGGCGTAGCCGGTGAGGATCTGCTCGCGGTGGGCCGCGGTCACCCACACGAGTGCGTCCACCCGCCCGGATTTCCAGACCTGGTCGGCGTGGTGGGCTGCGAGCTGGGTCTTGCCGACCCCGCCCATGCCGGTCAGAACCTGGCACGTGCCTGCGCCGACCGCCGCGCGTGCCAGCTGATCGACGGCGGCACGAGGGTGGAAGAGGCCGGCGACCGGCGGCACGTTCCCCACCCTCACCGGCCACTCCACTGCCGGCCGCGCCGCCGGGAGGTGAACGTGAACGTGCTGGTTGTTGCGGTCGCCCATCTGCACGGCGGTGGGTCCGTGGAACAGGCTCCCGATCAGGCCGCGCCCGCCGGCCTGCCGCCGCGCGCGGCCCACGTCGACGGCCGCCCGAGCCAGCGCGGCGGCGAGGACCGGATCCTGGTCGGCGGCCTCCTCCAGAGCCAGCCGCAGTCGCCGGCGGGTGCGGTCGGTGGGCTGCTCCCGGCCGTCGCGGGCTTCCTGGCGCACCCGGGCCAGCACCGGGTCGTCCTCGCCCAGCGCCTCGCGGACCAGGTCGTGGACGCGGCCGAGAGCCGGGGCGACGATCCGGTCGGTGTCCGCGTGCGCCTGCTCGCCGACGTGGCGCTCCTGGCGCACCATCCAGGTGAAGACCGCTCCGACCGCGGTGTCGATCCCGTTCATCCCCGGCCCTCCGATCCACCTGTGCATGTTCGCCCACACAAGGTAGTCGACAGCCTCCCCCGCCCGGTGGCCGCGTGACCCGGCTCGACGATCCGCTCGGCGACCTGGCCCGTCGACCAGTGGCGAGGCGGCGGCGAACACGCCTTCGGCTTCAGCGTCGGCGGGCCGGGATTCTTCTGGACCTGGCCGGCGGTGTTCGTCGGCCAGGTCCTGGTCGCGCTGATGTCCGCCGGGCCTGGGCCCAGCGGGCCGAGGGCAGGCTGTACCGGCACGTCGACACCCAGGAGCTCGACCTGGACGAGCGGATGCACACGACGCCCTGGTTCCACGCGACGAACATCCCGAACGCGCCGGCCACGAACCTGGTCCAGATCGGCATCGGCGGCTGGCAGGCGCCCCGGGCCGGGGTGAAGGTCGGCCGGGCGCGGGGCACGCCGGTCATGACGGTGGGCGACGTCGAGCGGGTCGGCATCGACAAGATGCGTTCACCAGCCCCTCAGCAAGACACCATCGTCGGTGTCGAGCGTGCAGGCAGCACAGACGAGGGTGTTCGCCGCGGAGTCACTGCGGCTCCGGCGCGTCGCTGTCCGGGTCTGCCAGGTACGCGTTTGCGAGGTACGCGCCGTTGAGCGGGGTGCGTCGCGCCAGGATGACCCGATGGCGCAGGCGCCAGCCGTGATCGGTGCGCCTCAGAGTGTCGAGGTAGGTCGCGCTGACACACCGCCCGTCTGCCATGACTGCCAAGCCCTTGGATTGGGCGGTGGCCTCATCGCCGTCGTCGCCGGTGATGACGACGTTCGTGACGTGATGAGCGATCGGGTTGCCTACCCCGAGTTCCAAGCCGGCGCGACGGATCTCGTCGATCCCCACGAACATTCCCATTCCCATCCCCATCCCGACGTCGGTGACGTCGTAGACGACATCTGGGGTGAACAGCTCCTCGAGTCGGTCGAGCTGACCCTGGTCGAAGAGGTGCCCGTGCAGCGACAGCGTTTCGGCGATCGCCCAGCGATCCTCAGCGCTCAGCACACAAACTCCTTTCCGGGGACTTCCTCGCTTCACTGCCAGGTAAGCTAGCGGGGATGTCCCCGGAAAGCAACCCAATCCAAGATCGCGACGCCGGACGCAGAGCCCGCCGCGTCGATGCCGCGCGCAACCGCGCCGCGCTCGTCGCGACCGCCCGGAGACTGTTCGACGAGCGCGGCGTCGACGTACCTCTGGACGAGATCGCCAAGATCGCGGGACTCGCCAACGCCACCCTCTACCGGCACTTCCCGACCCGCGCCGAGCTGATCGTGGCGGTCTACGCCACCGAGCTGGAGGACCTCAGACAGGCAAGTGACGACCTGCTGGACCGACCCGACCCCGGCCAGGCGCTCGCCGCCTGGCTGCGCCTGTTCGCGCACCACCTGGCTACCAAGCGTGAGCTAGCGCTCGCGCTGCCCGACGGCAGCGAACGCGGGGCGCTGTTCAGCTCATGGCACGCCACCATGCAGGACGCCGCCGCGCAACTCCTCAACCGTGCCCGTTCCGCCGGTGCCGTCCGGGGCGACGTGTCTACGCCCGACATCCTCGCGCTCGTCAGCGGCATCGCCCTCACCGGTCTGCCGAACTCCCGGCTCGACACACTGCTGGACCTCGTCAGAGACGGCTGGGCCTCATCGGCCAGGGCTCTGCCGGGCGGGTAGGCATGTTCAGGACGCCACAGCAGCACGACGTGCCGGCGGGCGCTTCGGGACGCCATGCCGGAGCAGGCACGACCGGATAGTGCTGGCCGCGCCGCCGTACTGGCCTGCGGTCTCGACCAGCGTCAGCCCGTCCAGGTACATCCGCTCGACCTACTTCGGGCTGCTCGTCGGTGAGTCGCCGACCTCGGCGAACACCAGAGGCGCACGCGAGCTGGAGGAGGACACGCTGAGCCGCCGACGCTGGAGCTCGGCCCCGACCACCGCACGACTCCTGACAGTCGCACACATCGATGGGACCACGACTGGCCACGGTTGCCGGCTCAGTCCTGGCGCCTGAGCCATTCCGTCAGGACTTCGGTCTGGTGCTCGCCGGGGGCCGGCGGCGGAGCCAGGGCGCTGCCGGCCCGCTCGTCGCAGTCGTGCCAGCGGATCGCGCTGCGCATGAGTGGCCAGCTCCCGGGCTCGCCCTCGATCAGTTCGCGCGCGGCGAAGTGCGGATGCTCCATGATCTCCGGAGTCCGCAGGACCGTCGCTCCGGGGCAGTCCCAGTCGACGAAGCGCTGGTCCCACTCGGCGGCGGTGGCGGTCGCGAAGATCCCGCCCAGCTCCCGTCGCAGCGACGCGTCCTCCTCGCCGAACTCGATCTCGCCGCCGGTGTGCAGGTCGACGAGGTCCGGCCGTCCCACGCCGGCGCAGAAGTTCACCCAGAACTTGCGCTCGAGCGCGCCGAGCAACACCGGCCTGCCGTCCTTGGACAGGTAGGTGTCGTAGAAGGGGCCAAGCGATCGTTCGTGGGCGTCCCACGGCTCGCCCGTTCGGGTCGTCAGCAGGATGTCGGTGCGGTGCGCCTCCACCGCGGCGTCCCAGCAGGAGATGTCGATCCAGGCACCGTGACCGCCTCGGCGGACCTCGGCGATCGCGGCGCAGACGGCGATCGCCGCGTTACTGGCCCCCAGTTCGTTGCCCCAGCTGGAGAAGCTCCAGCCCACCCGTGGTTCACCGTCACGCGTCTCCAGCACCACGCTGTCGGCGAGGGAGTCCATGTTCAGGCCGTGCGACGGCAGGTTGGCCAGCGGTCCGGTCTGACCGAATCCCGTCAGGGAGCAGACAATCAGCGACGGACGCGCACGCCGCAGCGCCGCGAAATCGATGCCGATGCCGGCCCAGAAGCCGGGGAGCTGGTTCTCCAGGATGACGTCGGCGACGTCGGCCAGGGCGAAGAAGGTCTCCCTGTCAGCCTCGTCCTTCAGGTTCAGACAGATACTGCGCTTGCCCCAGTTGTAGCCGACATGCTGCGCGCTCTCACCGTCCACGAGCGGCGGTATCGCTCGGATGCGGTCGCTGCGACCCGGGTTCTCGACCTTCACCACGTCAGCGCCCAGCGCGACCAGCTTGTTGCCGGTCAGCGCGGGCGGAATAAGAATTCCGAGGTCCAGAACCCGGACGCCGGCCAACGGAAGATAGGACATACGAGGTCTCCTTGTCTGGGAAGCGGCTTCTCCGCCTGGCGGCGCTCAGCTCATTGCCCGGACGTCCGCGTCAACGCCCGTGAACCCCCCGTCTCGGCTCGCCGGCCCGGCTGGCTCGCTCACGGCCGCAGCCCGATGCTTGCCGACGTTCGACATGAGTGTCAACATCTCGACATCATGTCGAACACGCAGGACCGCGGCCGGCCGCCGAGCGCGACGGCGGATGACGAGGCGAGCGCGCTGAACGCGGGCGGACGGAGCCAGGCCCGACGCGGGCTGATCGAGGCGCAGGTGCGGTCCACCGCGGCGGAGGTCTTCGCGACGAAGGGCATCGCGTCCACGCGCATCCAGGACATCGCCGACGCGCTGGGCACCAGTCGCACCGCGCTCTATCACTACTACCCGAGCAAGGACGACCTGCTCGCCGACCTGGTGCGCGACATCGCCGACGAGGCCACGGCCGTCCTGCGGGCCGCCGTCGACCGTGCGCAGCCGGCGGACCCGGCGGCTCGCCTGCACTTCGCCGTCCGGGCGCTTGTCCACCTCTCCGTGGACAATCCCGGTCGGGCCCGCCTGCTGGACCTGGTCGCCCGTGACCTTCCCCAGCCCGCGAGCCAGGAACTCGCCGAGCGCAACAGCCGCTTCTTCCGCGGCCTCGCCGAGCTGATCAGAACCGGCATCGACGCCGGTGTCCTGCGCAGGGTCGACGAGCACGTAGCGGCCCAGACCATCGGCGGCATGACCCGCGCGGTGGCCTGGTGGTACGACCCCGCCGGTTCCCGCTCCGCGGACGAGATCGCCGACCAGATCGCCGACACCGCCGTGGCCGGACTACGCAGGTCCACGGCCCCCCGAACGATGTCCACCGGCGTCCTGGCCTCCGTCGCCCGACTGCGAGCAGAACTCGACCGCTTCGAACAGACCACCACCGACCCGCCGTGACCTCGCAGGACGTCCCCCGGTTGGCTCCAGGTCGGCGCCGGATGTGAGAGCAGGTGACCCGGTAGCGACGAACCGCCCGGTGACCCGGATCATCGGGCCGGTCCGCCCTCGGCGCACAACCGCCGCGGGCCCAGACCTCACACCGACGAGAGGACACCATGATCGACGATGTCGCGCTCATCACCAGCAACGAGGGCAAGGCCCGCGAATACACCCTTCTTCTGGGCAGGGAGATCGTCGCAACCTCGATGGACCTCATCGAGATCCAGTCCCTGGACGTCGTGACCGTGGCGGAACACAAGGCCGCTGACGCCTACGCGAAACTCCGGCGCCCGGTACTCGTGGACGACTCCGGTCTGGCCGTGACCGCCTGGAACGGCCTTCCCGGCGCGCTCAGCGCCCACTTCCTGGGCGCCGTCGGCATCCCCGGGCTCCTCGCCATGGCGGCAGGCCTTCCCGATCGCGGCGCCTCTATCACGACCGCGATCGGCTACGCCGACGCCACCGGCGTCCACGTCGTCGCCGGCACCGTGCACGGCACCCTGACCAGCGTCCCCCGCGGCAGCAACGGCCACAGTTTCGACACCGTCTTCATACCCGCCGGCGGCACACAGACCTTCGCCGAGATGCCCACCGAGCGGAAGAACGCGATCTCCCCCCGCCGCCGGGCCACCGACGCCCTGCGCACACACCTCACGCTCGCCCGTTCCTGAACCACCACCGGCACGGTGGATGTCGCTGCGTCAGTGCGGCGCGACGCGCCGGTCGGCCTCGCCGTCGAAGAGCACCTCGCGCCTGTCCGGGAAGTGCCGGAAGAAGGCGCGCTCGAGCGGGTGTTCTCGTCTTCCGCACGACGCCGCTGATCGACTCCCGCCGGCGTGGCGCGGCATCGGGCAGAGTGGGGCGATGCGCCTGATGCTGCTCCGCCACGGCCAGACTCCCCACAACATCGTGGGTGCGCTCGACACCACGCGACCGGGGGCCGAGCTGACCGCCCTGGGTCACGCGCAGGCACGGGCCGTCCCCGACGCCCTGCGCGGCGAGCGGATCTCGGCGATCCACGCCTCCGTCCTGATTCGCACGCAGCTCACCGCGGCACCCCTCGCCGAGGCGCGGGGGCTCGCGGTCTCGGTGGCGGAGGGCATCGAGGAGGTCTCCGCGGGCGAGCTGGAGCTGCGCACCGACAGGGCATCCGTCGCCCGGTACATCGGCGTCACCCACAGCTGGATCGACGGTGACCTGGACCGCGTCATGCCAGGCGGGTCCAGCGGCCACGAGTTCCTCGCCGGCTACGACGCCGCCATCGCCGCCATCGCGGCCGCGTGGGACGGGCAGGGCGCCGTCCTGGTCGTCAGTCACGGTGCCGCGATCCGGGCCTGGGTGGCCATCCGGGCCGGCGGCGTCGGGACCGTCGAGGATCGGTGGCTCGCGAACACGGGCATGGTCACCCTCGACGGCGACCCGCTGGCCGGCTGGAACCTCGTGCGATGGCACGCCGAACCGCTCGGCGGATCCGCCTCCGCCGCCGTCACCGCGCACGACGTCACCGGCGCCCCGATCGACGAGGCCGAGAGCCGCGCCACCGGATAGCGCCGCCGCTGTGGGCGTGAGCTTCGGGTGGGTTCCCGTTTCACCGCGTCGCCGGCTACCAGGGGAGCCAGCGCAGCTGTTGGGTCCGTTCCGCGTCCGCCCAGGAATCGGCCGTCGGGTCCGGCGTCGGCAGCGGGCGCAGGATGCTCAGCGGGAGGGTGTTCTCCGGGTCGTCGTGGGGGGTCGGCCTGGCGGCGTCCGCGACCGGGCGCCGCGCGTGCCGGGAGGCCGGCCGGGCGTCGCCTTTCCTCGCCGGGAACTTGCCGTTGAACATCGTCCGCAGAAACGCCGACCGTGCGATCACGAACTGGTGGATGGCCAGGGTGATGCCGATGACGAGCGCGGTGACCAGCAGCATCTGCGGCCAGGCGAGCGAGGTGTCCAGCCCCAGCAGGTTCGCGACGATGTAGATCCAGAAGAAGTGGAACAGGTAGACCGTGTACGCGGAGTCGGCGAGATAGCTCACCCAGGCGCGCGGCCCGGGCACCAGTCGCGCGCCGAGGGCGAGCAGGGCGGAGACCAGCGCGGTGGAGAACACCGTCTCGCTGAGCACCTGCCCGGTGCCGTAGCCGGCCTGTGCGATCCAGCCGCGGTTGCCGGCGAGCACGACCAGACCTGAGGCGACGAGCAGGATCGGCGCGGGCCGCTGGAAATGTGCGAGCAGCCGGCGGCGGTCGAGATAGAGCAGCAGGCCGAGGCAGTAGAACGGCAGGTGCTGCAGGGTCATCCGGGCGATCTCGCCGACCGCGCCGGTGCCGAGCACCGGTTCGGCCACGGCCCGGCGGAATCCGTGCAGCACGATGGTGAACGCCAGCACACCCAGCACGATCACCGCCATGGCGGGACTCCGCGACACGGTCGCCCGCTGGTAGAGCGGAAGCCGGACCAGCCGGGTCAGCAGCATCACCGCGGGAGGTGTGCAGAGCACGTAACACAGCAGGGAGATGAGGAACCACAGATGCAGCGGCCAGTGCAGCTCCCCCTCGGGGTGCGGGATGGTCCGCCCACGTAGGAAGTCCTGGAACGAGATGTTCGGGTCGTTGTGGAAGTTGTAGGTCATCCACAGGGTGGGTGGGTTGAACAACACGAACGTGCAGACGAGCGGGGTTCCCACGGCGGCGAAGCGGCGGCGGACCGTGCGGGCCGCCCCGTACTTGCCGACCAGCATCGCCGAGAGGAATCCGGAGATGAGGAAGAAGCCCTGCATCCGGAACAGGCCGGAGGCGAAGGCGATGCCGTGGAAGACCCGGTCGTGGCCGAGCGTGGACACGTGGACGAAAACGCCGACCAACATGAACGTGCCACGCAGCCCGTCCAGATGGTAATAGTGCGCGCCCTGGCCGTGGGCATCCCGAGCGGCTCTCCCCAGGTGCGCCGTCGACCGATAATCCTCATCAGCTTCACCTGCGGGCACTGTGCAGACAGTAGCGTTATGATCACATCTTTACCACTACACGGCAGCAAGCAGACCCAATGAGACGCAGGCGCGTCGCGAGTTCTGCCCGCAGGCCAGCCGGTCCGTCGACAACCGGACATCAACGCGCTCGGCACGCAACCTCGTCGATTAGGGCATAAAACGGACAGGCGTCTGGCGTCGGCGCGTCACCCCGCGGGCCGGGCGGACGACAGGCCGGACATTCTCATGGCGACGCGATACCAGGAATGCGCCGACCCGCTCGCACAGCGGCGCGATCAGGCCGGACCGGCGGGCGTGCTCAGGCCCACCAGGCGTCGAGCGCCTGCAGGTGACGGCGCATCCGGTACTGGGCGAGCGGCCCGTCGCCGGCGAGGATCGCCTCGAGGATCCGGCCGTGGACGTCGTGCACGGTCCCGGCCTCGGTCCCGGCCTCGGGCGTGGCCTCGGGAGTGGGCTGCACCGCCGGGGGGATGCCGGGCGCGGGGGCGTCCGCGTCGGCGGGCCACCGGTCCTCGCCTGGCGGGACGGGAGCGCCGGCGTGCCGGGCGGAGACGGTCAGCATGATCTGCAGGAACAGCGCGAGGATCGGGTTGCCGGCGAGTTCCGCGATCCGCAGGTGGAAGTGGTGCGACAGCGCCGCGACCTGCTCAGGCGGGGTGGCGGCCGTGACCTGGTGCGCCGCCCGCAGCGCCGCGCCGCGCGACCCGTCGGTGCCCCGGGCGACCAGCAGACCGATCGCGCCGAGCTCGGCGACGTCGCGGACCACCCGCAGCTGGGCGGCATCGACCCCGCGGTAATCCAGGTACACCGCCATCGCGTCGATGCTCGCCGACGGATCGGGCTCGGAGATCACCAGCCCGCCGTAGGGCCCGCGCCGCATCCGCGCCACCGAGTGGTATTCGAGCAGGCGGATCGCCTCGCGGAACACCGCACGGCTGACGTCGAGACGGGCCTGCAACTCCGTCTCCGAACCGAAGATCTCGCCGACCCGCGCGCCGCTGGCGATGATCTCCGACATCAGCCGGCGCGCGACGGTCTCGGCGAGCTTGCCCCCGCCCGGTGCCGCGAGCGCGAGCGACGGGCGCCGCGCGATCGGCTCCTGGCTCGTCGAGAGCAGCCAGTCCCGCATGGCCGTGAGATGGCGCAGCATGCGACGCTCGGCCAGCGCCGCGTCACCGGCCACGATCGCCTCGACGATGGCCGCGTGCGCCCGGTCCGAGTCGGCGCAGAGCGCCCGGGTGTGCGCGGCGTCCTGCGCCGGCGGGACGGTCGCGTAGCGGGTGGTGAGCTCGCACAGCACGTCGACGAACAGGCTGAGCGCCGGGTTACCGCCGAGGCTGCCCAGCAGCCGGTGCAGCTGCCCGCGGGCCGCCGGGTCGAGCTCGCCGCGTTCGCGCTCCGCGGCGAGCACACGGCGCAGGGAGACGATGTTGTCCTCGGTGAGTGCCTGCGCCGCGAGCCGGGCGGCGAGCGGCTCCACCAGCATCCGCACCTCGAGCAGATCCTCGATGGTCGTGCCGATGTACTCCAGGTAGACGACCACCGCGATGGTCAGGGGGGCGGCGTCGGGGGCGCGCAGCACCAGCCCGCCGCGGCGACCGCGGCGCATCGTCGCGACGCCATGGTGCTCCACCAGCCGGATCGCCTCGCGCAGCACCGCACGGCTCACCCCGTAACGCTCCAACAGGTCCGTCTCGGAGGCGTAGGACGTGCCGACCCGCCAACCGTCGCGGGCGATGTCGTCCTCGATGCGCCGCGCGAGCCGGCGGGCGAGCTTCACCTCATGCGGCCGCCTGCGGCTGTTCAGACCGGAACCAGACTCACCCGGCATGGTCCCGCGATCGGGATCCGCCAACGACGCGCCGCGCGGTGCCCGCGCTCCTTCCACCACCGTGCCCCGAACTCCTCCGAGTCGACGCCACAGAGTATACGGAGGCAGGAGCAAAAGAGTACTCAAAGCCGCCCGCCCGTCATCCGCCGCGAACCGGGGCCGCGCCGGCGGGCGGCCGGCCCGGTGCGTCGGCGGCGGCTCAGTGACCGGACCGCGGCCGGGCGAGCACCTCCTGGGCGAGGGAGGCGACGTGGGTGCCGTCGCGGCCGTGGATGGTCCCCGACACGAGCCCCCGCCCGCCGGCTGCCGACTCGCACGACATCTCGAACAGCGCCCAGTCGTCGAACCGGACCGGCCGGTGCAGCCACAGCGTGTGCGAGAGGCTCGCGACCATGGTGTGCGCGGGATCGAGCCCGGCCGCGCGGGTGACGACGAACGCGGTGTTCAGGTCACTGGCGTAGGTCAGCGCGCGGGCGTGGGCCGCCGGGTCGTCGGACAGCGGCGTGCGGCTGCGCATCCAGACCCGCCGCTGCACCCCCTGCCCGCCGCCGGCGAAGGGCATCAGTTCGACGATCTCCAGGGGCGCTCGGCCCGGGTAGTCGTCGGTGGGGCCCGGGTGGTGCACCGCCCGCCGCGGCGGCACGACCCCGGCCGGGAAGGGCCGCGCCACGTCGGCGCCGTCCTCGCCGCGGTGGAACGACGCCGTCATCGTGAAGATCGCCCGCTCGTCCTGTGTCACCGTGACCTGCCGGGTCAGGAACGAGCGCCCGTCGCGCACCCGATCGACCCGGAACAGCACGGGCCGCCCGGGCGCCCCCTCGCGCAGGAAGTAGCCGTGCAGCGAGTGGACGGCGAACCCGGTCGGCACGGTGCGCTGGGCCGCCCCCAGCGCGCGGGCCGCCACCTCCCCGCCGAACAGCCGCGCCAAGCCCGGCGGCGCCACCGTCGGCGCGCGGAACACGTCGGCCTCCAGCGGCACCACGTCGAGCAGTGCCAGCATGCTCACCTCACCGCCATCGTGGGCCGAGTGTGGACTGACCATCGCTGCATCCCTCGCTCCCACCCGCCCGACGAGTGCGCCCGCGCGACGGGCCCGCGCCCCGGCCACGGCGCGGCGGGCCCCCGCCGGGGCCATCGGGGCTTCGGGGCCGTGGGCGAGCAGGTCGCGGCCGGCCACGGCGAATCCTGTCCGACGAGGCGGGCGCCGCGCAACGTCAGCTCGCTTACCGTGGGTGTCACCCAGGCGCCGTGATTCGCCCTCCCGCGGGGTGCCGACGACGGAGAAGGCATGCAGCATCTCGTCGGTGATCACGTCGGCCATGGCGTCCCACTCGCCGCGCTTGGACAGGGTGTTCAGCTCCGTCTGCGCCTCACCCCAGCCGTGCAGGTCGAGGACGGGCCGGTAGGCGGGGGTGGAGGCGTAGAAGGCGATCTGCCTGCGGGTGCCGAACGACGCCGCGGCCATCTCCTCCTCGGTGCGACCCACCGTCATGAAGGACGGGCCGGCGATCGCGAAGCCGTCCAGGTCGGCGTGGCCGCTTCTCGCCTGCCCGCGCAGGGCGTCCGGGCGTCCCCGAGGCAGTTCCTTGTGGCTTGTGCCGGCCCGGGCGCTACCGAAGATGCCGTAGCCAGGGTCGAGGGTGTGGGCGACCGCCTCCAGCCGGGGCAGGCCCACGGCGTCGCCGCCCAGTCCCGGTACGGCCCCGTCTCGGCGTCCTCGGCCATCTCAGCGGCCCTTCCACACGGGCGTGCGCTTCTCGGCGAACGCGCTCGCGCCCTCCCGCGCGTCCTCGGAGGCGAAGACGGGGTTGATCAGCTCGTCCTGGCGCCTCCAGCCGTCCTCGACGGTCCAGTCGCCGGCCGAGCGGGCGATCTGCTTGGTGACCGCGACGGCCAGCGGGCCGTTGGCGGCGATGGTGGCGGCGAGCGCCACCGCCTCGTCGAGGGCGCCGCCGGTCGGCGTGAGCCGCTGGACGATGCCGAGCTCGTGGGCGCGCCGGGCGTCGATCGGATCGCCGGTGAGCAGCAGTTCCAGCGCCGCGCCGAGCGGGATGCGCCGGGGCAGCAGCATCGCGGCGCCGGCGGCGGCGACCAGCGCCCGCCTGACCTCCGGGACGCCGAAGCGCGCCGTCTCGGCGGCGACGACGATGTCGCAGGCGAGCAGCATCTCGAAGCCGCCGGCCAGCGCCCAGCCCTCCACCGCGGCGATGAGCGGCTTGCGCGGCGGCGCCATCGTCAGGCCGGCGAAACCCCGGCCCTCGATCATCGGATACTCGTCGTGCAGGAACCCCTTGAGGTCCATGCCCGCGCAGAAGGTGCCGCCCGCGCCGGTGATCACCCCGACCCGCAGCTCGTCGGACGCGTCGAGCTCGTCCAGCGCCACGGCGACGCCCCGCGCGACGCCGAGGGTGGCCGCGTTCTTCGCCGCCGGCCGGTTGAGGGTGATGACCAGCACGCCGTCGCGACGCTCGGTCAGGACCTCGGGTGCCTCGCCTGTCTCAGCCATCCCGTCCCCTCCGCTCCACTCCTGCGGACGCTTCCACCACGCCCCCGGCGCCGCCCCGCGGCCCACCGGGCCACCCACCCGCACATTGAGGGTACTTAAGTTACTCAGTGTGCTCAAAAAGCGCCGCGGGTCAGCGCGGCGCCGTCCGGATGGCGCCGTCGAGACGGATCACCTCCCCGCGAGGCCGGACGCGCCGCCGGTGACGAGGGCGGACTTGCCGCTGATGTCCATGGGGACTTCCGTTCTGTGGAGGAGCCACCGGCCGGCGGGTCGGGCGCGGCGACGCGCCTCGATCGGTTGTCTGTCACACCATCGGGGTTGTCCGCTACTGGGACCACTGTTACTGGGACCACTGTTACTGGGACCACTGTGGTTGTCCCTACCGGGTCGAAGGAGAGCAGGTCATGGCCATCGCGATCAGCGAGGAACACCGGGAGTTGGCCCGCACCACGCGGGCGTTGCTGACGCGGCACGAGGCGCGGGCCGCGGGCCGCGCGTTACTGGAGTCGGCGGACGCGCCGCTGCCCGGCTTCTGGAAGGAGTTCGCCGACCTGGGTCTGCTCGGCGTGCACCTGCCCGAGGAGCACGGCGGGGGCGGCGCCGGGCTCGAGGAGCTGGTGGTCGTCGTCGAGGAGCTCGGCCGCGCGGTCGCGCCCGGCCCGTTCGTGCCCACCGTCGCCGCCTCCGCGGTGATCGCCGCGTGCGGCGACGAGACGGCGCGGGCCCGCCATCTGCCGGGCCTCGCCGGCGGGGACACGGTCGCCGCCGTGGGCCTGCTCGGCGACCTGCGCCTGGCCGACGGGGTGCTGTCCGGGCAGGTGCCGGTGGTGCTCGGCGGCGCGCTGGCGTCGCTGTTCGTGCTGGTCGCCGGGGACGACGTGGTGATCGTTGCGGCGGACGCGCCGGGGGTGTCGGCCGAGGTGCCCGCGGCGCTCGACCCGGGTCGCCGCTCGGCCCGGCTGCGCCTGGACCGGGTCCCGGTCGCCGCCGGCGACGTGCTCGTCGGCGCCCGCCCGCGGGCCGAGGCGCTGACCCGCACGGTGCTCGCGGCCGAGGCGGTCGGCGGGGCGCTGGAGACGGTCGAGGTCGCGACCGCGTACGCGAAGGTGCGCGAGCAGTTCGGCCGGCCGATCGGGGTGTTCCAGGCCGTCAAGCACCATCTGGCGAACATGCTGGTCGCCGCCGAGCTTGGCACCGCGGCGGTGTGGGACGCCGCCCGCGCCGCCGGGGACGGGGCGTCCGACGAGGTGTTCGCGCTGGCGGCGGCGACGGCGGTGGCACTGGCCGTCCCGGGGTTCGCCGACAACGCCTCGCTGAACATCCAGGTGCACGGCGGCATCGGCTTCACCTGGGAGCACGACGCGCACCTGCTGCTGCGGCGGGCGACGACCCTGCGCGCCGTGTTCGACCCCTCCGCCGCCGCCGCGGATGTCACCCGGCTGGAGCTCGCCGGGGCGGTGCGGGAGTCGTCGCTGGAGCTGCCCCCGCAGGCGGAGGCCCGGCGTCCGCAGGTGCGGGCGCTGGCCCGCGAGCTCGCGGCGCTGCCCGTCGCCGAACAGCGCGAGCGGCTCATCCAGACCGGCTACGTCCAGCCGCACTGGCCGCGGCCGTGGGGCATCGAGGCGCCCGCCGGCCTGCAGCTCGTCATCGACCAGGAGTTCGACGAGGCGGGGGTCACCCGGCCGTTCTACAGCATCACCGGCTGGGTGATCCTCACCCTTGTCCAGCACGGCACCGCCGACCAGGTCGAGCGGTACGTGCGCCGGGCGCTGGCACAGGAGGAGATGTGGTGCCAGCTGTTCTCCGAGCCGGCCGCCGGCTCCGACGCGGCCGGCATCCGCACCCGGGCCGAGAAGGTCGAGGGCGGCTGGCTCGTCAACGGCCAGAAGGTCTGGACCAGCGGCGCCCACCTGTGCCGGCGGGGCTTCGCGACAGTGCGCACCGACCCGACGGCACGCAAACACGCCGGCATCACCATCATGATCATTGACATGGAGCATCCGGGTGTCGAGGTCCGCCCGCTGCGCCAGACGACCGGCTCGGCGGAGTTCAACGAGGTGTTCCTCACCGACGTGTTCGTCCCCGACGCCGACGTCGTCGGCACGCCGAACCAGGGCTGGACGGTCGCGCGGGCGACGCTCGGCAACGAACGGGTCAGCATCGGCGGGGGCGGCGGGGGCGGCGACTTCGACGTCGACGACCTCCTCGGCCTCTACCGTGCCCACGGCGCCGGGGTGCCGGCCGCCGCCGAACGGGTCGGCGGCCACCTCGCGACAGGCCACGCGCTGCGGGCGCTGAACCTGCGCAGCGCCACCCGAGCGGTCACCGGCGACGGACCCGGCCCGGAAGGCAACATCACCAAACTCGTCCTCGCCGAACGCGCCCGGTCCAGCGCCGACCTCGCCCTGGCGTTCGCCGGCCCCGCCGCCGCGTTCGCCGAGGGTCCCGGCGAGGCCGCCGGTCGGCTCGCACTGGCCTGGCGCGGCCTCACCATCGCCGGCGGCACCTCGGAGATCACCCGCAACCAGATCGCCGAACGCATCCTAGGCCTGCCCCGCGACCCCCTGCAGAAGTAGAACCGCCGACCGGCCCGGGTGGCCCAGTTCCGGGCCACCCGCGGCGCGGCCCGGCCCAGCGATCGCGGCCGCGGCGCCCGCCCTGGCCGACCGCGTCGAGACCGGAACCATCGGCGTCAACCACTACGCGCTCGGCCTGGCCGCCCCGTTCGGTGGCGTCGAGATCGCCGAAGCGGGCTACCAGATGCGGACGCGGTCGGCGGGGTCGAGCCAGAGGCCGTCGCCGGGAGCGGTGTCGAAGACCTCGTGGAACTCGTCGAGGTTGCGGACGATGTTGGCGCGCAGCTCGGGCGGGCTGTGCGGATCGATGGTGAGGTACTGCCGCTCGAGTTCGATCCGGCGCTTCATCCGCCACACGTGGGCCCAGTTCAGGAACAGCCGGCGGCGGTCGTCGCGCGGCGCCTCGCCGCCCTGAGAGAGGCCGTAGGCCTGGTGCGCGATGGTGAGGCCGCCGAGGTCGCCGATGTTCTCGCCGACGGTGAGCGCGCCGTTCACCTTCTCCCCCGGCAGGTTGCGCGGCTCGAGCGCGTTGTACTGCTCGACGAGCTTCGCCGACTTCACCTCGAACGCCGCCTTGTCCGCGGCGCTCCACCAGTCGTTGAGGTTGCCGGCGCCGTCGTACTGGGCGCCCTGGTCGTCGAAGCCGTGGCCGATCTCGTGGCCGATGACCGCGCCGATGCCGCCGTAGTTCTCGGCCGGGTGGGCCTCGGCGCTGAAGAACGGCTTCTGCAGGATGCCGGCCGGGAAGCAGATCTCGTTGGTGCCCGGGTTGTAATAGGCGTTGACGGTCTGCGGGAGCATCAGCCATTCGTCCCGGTCGACGGGCGTCCCGATCTTGGCGAGCTGCCGGTCGGTCTCGAAAGCGGCGGCGGCCAGGGCGTTGCCCATCAGATCATCCGGGCTCACCCGCAGGCCGGAGTAATCCCGGAACCGGTCGGGATAGGCGATCTTCGGCCGGAAGGTGTCAAGCTTCTCGTACGCCCGCCGCTTGGTCTCCTCCGTCATCCAGTCCAGCCGGGAGATCGACATGCGGTAGGCCGCGAGCAGGTTCGCGACGAGCTCGTCCATCTGCGCCTTGGCATGCGGCGGGAAATGACGGGCGACATACTCCCGCCCCACCGCCTCCCCGACCGCGCCCTGGACGAAGGACACCGCCCGCTTCCACCGGGCCCGCAGCTCGGGCGTGCCGCTGAGGGTCCGGCCGTAGAAGTCGAAGTGGGCCTCGACGAACGCGTCGGGCAGGTAGGACGCGGTCGCGCGCAGCACCTGGGCCGCCAGCCAGTCCCGCCACGTCTCGATCGGCGTGTCGGCGAGCACCGTCGACAGGTGCGCGAGGTACGACGGCTGCCGCACGCACACCTCGGCGAGCGTCGCGTGCGGGCCGGTGAGCTGCCCACCGAGGCCGCTGACGTACGCGTCCCAGGCGAAGGCCGGGCAGAGCACGCTCACGTCCTCGACCGTCATCAGGTTGTAGGTCCTCTGGACGTCGCGGGTCTCGGCCCGCTCCCAGTGCCCCTTGGCGAGCAGGGTGTCCAGTTCGAGGATGCGCCCCGCGGCGCCCTCGGGGTCGGGGTGCTCCCCCAGGTCGAGGATGCGGGCCAGGTAGGCGAGGTACCGCTCGCGGATCTCGGCGTACTTCTCGTCGCGGTAGTACGACTCGTCCGGCAGGCCGAGGCCGCCCTGGCGCACGTTGACCAGGTAGCGGTCGGAGTCGCGGTCGTCGGTGTCCACGTAGGTGCCGAACAGTCCGTGGCCGCCGGCGCGCTCGAGCGTGCCGAGCACCGCGGCGAGCTCGCCGATGTCACCCAGCCCGCGCGCGGCGTCCAGCAGCCGCCGCACCGGGTCCAGCCCGCGCGCCTCGATCGTCTCGACGTCCAGGAAGGACTGGTAGAGCGCGCCGATCCGCCAGGCGTCCTCGTCCTGGCTGGCTGGGCTGCGCTGGCCGGCTGGGCTGCGCTGGGACGCGAGGTCGGTGATGATGTCGCGGACCTGCCGCTCGGCGGTGTCGGCGAGCTGCACGAACGGGCCCCAGCTCGAACGGTCGGACGGTATCTCCGTCTCGGCGAGCCATCGGCCGTTCACATGGCCGAAGAGGTCGTCCTGCGGTCGGACGTCGAGGTCCATGCCCGGGCGGGCGTCGTCGAGAATGCTCACGAACCGACAGTCTCCATTCGATCCGGCGTTCAGGAAAGGTCCACGGGGTTCCGGCGCGGCCCGGCGGGCAGGGACCAGAGGTGCCCGAGGTGCGGTGGGAGCCCCATCAGCTGCGCGCCGCGTTCGCCCGCCGGCTGTCGGAGCTGTTCGGACGGGACGTCCCCGCCTACCCGACGCTGCTCGCCGCGACCCGGGAGGTGAACCTGCGGGTCCTGGGCAGCCAGGGCGCGCGGGCCGAGCGCCTCGGCGACCTGTCCCGGGTGGGTGACGAGCGGCACGGAGCGATCCGGGTGGGCACACCGCGCGAGCTGTCCCAGGTCGGGCGGATCTTCGCCGCGATGGGCATGTATCCGGTGGGGTTCTACGACCTGCGCGAGGCCGCGACGCGTGCGGTGCCGGTCGTCGCCACGGCGTTTCGGCCGCTCGACCCGCCGGAACTGGCCCGCGGCCCGTTCCGGGTGTTCACCTCGATGCTGGTTCCCGGCGACCGGCGTTTCTTCACCGCCGATCTCGGCCGCCGTCTCGACCATGCCCTGGCCGATCGGACGTTGTTCCCCCCGCTGCTGCTGGACCTCGCCGACCGGGCGATCGCCTGGCACGGACTCGACCCTGCGGATGCCGAGTCCTTCCTGGCGCTGGCGACGGACGCGCTGCGGCTGTCGCCGGAGCCGGTCGACCGCGCGTGGTTCACCGAGCTGTCCCGGGTCTGCGCCGTCGCCGCCGACATCGGCGCCGGCCGCACGACACACCTGAACCATCTGACGCCACGCGTCCTCGACATCGACGAGCTGTACGCGGTGATGCGCGGACGGGGCCTGGAGATGATCGATACCATTCAGGGCCCGCCCCGCTGGGCCGGCCCGGACCTGCTGCTGCGCCAGACGTCCATGCGGGCCCTGGCCGAGCACCGCCCGTTTCGGGAACCCGACGGCACGATCACCCACGGCACGGTGCGCGTCCGCTTCGGCGAGGTCGAGTCGCGGGGTATCGCGGCCACCGTCCGCGGCCACGCCCTCTACGACGAGCTGACCGCCAAGGTCGAGGAGACCGTCGCCGACGCGACCCGGTCCGCCCCGGTCCCCGCCCCTGAGCGGGCGCGGCTCGCCGCGGAGCTGTGGAACCGTCGGGTGCCCGCCAGCGAGGCCGCGCTGGCCCAGCACGACCTGGCCTACTTCACCTACACGGTGGAGCCGGACGGACGCCACCCCGGCGGCCCACCCCCGCTCACCCTGCCCGACCTGCTCGACCAGGGCTGGATCCGTGCTGAGCCGATCGTGTACGAGGACTTCCTGCCCCGCTCCGCCGCCGGGATCTTCCAGTCGAACCTCGACACCGCCGGCCGCCGCGACGCCGCCGCCCCCGGCACCGAGCTGGACGCCGCCTGGCTGGCGGGCGCCCTCGGCCGCCCCCTGCACGATCCGCACACCCTGTACGACCGCCTGCGGCGGGACTCCGTTGCCCGAGTCGCCGAACAGCTGGGCCTGCCCGGTCGCCTCCTCCCCGTGACCGTGTCCCCTGGAGACGACGCCCCCTGAGCTCGGCCGGCGGCGTCCTCCCTGTGCAACCTCCGGGACGCGGATACCCGCCCGTCACGCGCCACACCATCCGCTAGCCCGTCCGATTGCCCCGGCCGGTCCCGACGGTCAGCAGGGTTTCGTGCGTCACTGTGTCCACTCTCCGGTTGGCCGGCCCTCACCGACCGATCGATCGGTCCGCACGTTCCCGCGGTAACACCGTTTTTCGCCCTTCTGGTGATCGTCCAAACCCGACCGGAGCCTTTGCGCCAAGGCAAAAAACTGTCGGAGACGGGTGCGACGATCAGACCCGTCCGATGATCGTCCGCGCACCCCTGAACCAGGTGACCACCATGACGCCCGACCCCACACCCCCACCCACCACCACGCCCGGCACCACCCCGCCCGGCACCGAGCCGGACACGGCCACACCGCCCGCCACCGCAACACCCACCGAGGAGGACGCCGAGGACCTCGCGGAACTCGCCGATCTCGCCCTCAACGCCGACAACGTGCCCGCCGAGGTACTCGGAGACGCGATCCGCCGCTGGTCCGGACGCCTCGCCGCCGGCACCTGCCTATGGCTGTGCCTCATCGCCGTGTCCGACCAGAAGAAGATCTGGCAGACAGACGGCCAGCCCTCCGATCAGCAGATCACCCTTCTACCAGGACTGATGCACTGTCGTCTCGATTCTCGTGGATCTTTAGCAGGCGCGGTCGCCGCAGCCGCAGGAGACGTCGCCGTTGGTGATGGCGCGGGCCATGGCCGCGCGGCGTCGACGGTGCAGGGTCACGCCGCCAGCGCGTACCTGGGTACCGAATGCAAGCCCGAAACAACCCGGAAGCGACTACCGGGCGGAGTCGGGAACGACGACGACCGGGCAGTGGGCGTGGTGGACGCACTGGTGTGCGGTCGCCCCGAGCAGCAGGCCGGTGAAGCCACCGGCACCCCGGGATCCGAGCACGAGCAGGCGGGCGGCCGCCGCGGCGGTGAGCAGCGTCGTCGCGGAACCGCCGAGGGCGAGTCGGATGTCGACGTCGATATCGGGCACCTCCGCCAGGCCCGCGCGGACGTGGTCGTCGAGCGCCTGCCGCACAGTGCGTTCGATCGCCTCGCGGTCGGTGTCGGCGTGCTGACCGAGATGCAGGCCGAGGGTCGGCAGCCAGGCGTGGACGACGTGCAGGGGCGCGGCGTGCAGGACCGCCTCCGCGGCGGCCCAGCGCAGCGCGTTCAACGACGTGGCCGAGCCGTCGACCCCGACCACCACCGGTGCCGTGGCGGCGGAATCGGTGTCGGCGGTGGATGCGGTGCCGGCGGCGGATGCGGCGTCGGCGGCGGATGCGGTGCCGGCGCGCACCACGACGACGGGACGCGTCGCCTCGTGCAGGCAGGCGGCGGTCACCGAGCCCACGAGGTAGCGGTGCAGTCGCCTGCTCCCCCGGAGCCCGACGACCAGCAGGTCCGCGGTCGACGACGCGGACAGCAGCGCCTCGGCGGCGTCCGCGTAGACCGCGCGTTCCGTGACGGGCACGGGCCGGCGGGGATCGCGCGCCCGGGCGACCGAGTCCTGCAACACCCGCAGGGCGGCGCCCTCGACGCTGTGCGAGCCGGGCGCGTAGGCGCGCTCCCGCACCTCCCGGGGACAGTCGTCCGGTGCCCAGGCGAGGACGGTGTCAAGACGATCGCCCCGCAGCCAGGCCTCGCCGACGGCCCACCGCAGCGCCGCGTCGGCGTCACGCGAACCATCCACACCCACCACGATGCCGGCCATCACACCCTCCGTTCCCGGGCGGCGGCTGCCCCGACCCGCCTCCAGCGTCCCCGCAGTGGCCCGGATGGGCGAGCGCGGAGCAGCCCCGCCATGATGATCTTCAAGAGGCCTGTCGGGAGGCCTGTCAGGAGGCGATGTCGATCGCCAGCCTCGGCGGGTTCGCCAACTCGTGCACCTGGAAGCCGACCCGGCCGTCCACGCCCAGGCCGAGGTGGACGTATCCCAACCACTACGTCCCTTGTTGTTCCCGTGCCCTCGGGCACCAGGAAAGGCATTGGTCATTTGGAACGGAGCGAAAACTCCTGATCTTCATGCGGAGTTCTGCATAAGTCCCGCCCGGACGACGGCGACCGGGCAGGCGGCATGGTGGACGCACTGGTGGCTGACGGAGCCCAGCGTCAGGCTGGTGAATCCGCCGCGGCCCCGCGATCCCACCACGACGAGGCTCGCGTCGCCGGACTGCCCGATCAGGGCGCGCGCGGGCGCGTCCTCGACCAGCACCGGTTCGACCCGCAGGCCCACCGTGTCCTCATGTGCCTGGTCGAGGCAGTCGTCCAGCAACGCCCTGGCCGCCTTCTCGAAGGCGGTGACGTCGACGCCGCCGGCCATTCCCGTCACGGCCGGCGGGCAGTGCCGGGGGTCCCAGGCGAGCAGCACGACGAGCGGGGCCTTCCGTCGTCGCGCCTCGGCCATCGACCACCGCAGCGCCGCGTCGGCGTCCGCCGAGCCGTCGACTCCGACCACGATTCCACCCATCGCCGCACTCCTCAGCTCTGCTCCTGTTCCCCGCACCGACGACTGTCCTGTATCCGAGGATGGCGATCAGGGGACGTTTGTGCAGGTCCGCGCACAACCTTTGCTCGGAAGGCACGGGACCTTCGGCAGGGTGTTCCGCACTTCGTGTCCTTTCCGGCTCCGCCACCGTGACCGCCCGCGCGTCCGGTTCTCACGGGTGCACCCGCGCGCGCGTGCCGGTCACGGTCTGGATGTCGTCCGCAGCCGTTCTGCGCAGTTTGCGCGCCAGCTCCGCCAGTGCTCGTGACGCCGCCACCTCCGCGCCTATCTCCGGAATGTCGTAGTCGTCGGGATCGCACCGGGCGACCCCGGACGCCAGCACCTCCTGGCCAGCGCCGCACCGCAGCATCGCGTCGGCTCGCGTCTCGCCCTCGTCCTCGGACAGGAAGATCTCCACCGTCCAGGTGTCTTCGCGGATCATGAGACCCCACCACCTTCCGCCTCCAGAGCTCCGTCTCCAGAGCTCCGTCTCCAGAGCACAGCCTGCCCCCTCACCTCCCGGTCATCCGCGCGGCGGCGACGGCGGCCTGGCCGTAGCTCAGCCCGCCGTCGCCCGCCGGCACCCGCTCGTTCAGCAGCGGTTCGAGACCGGCGTCCGCCAGCGCGCCGACGACGCCTGCGGCCAGGCGCTGGTTGTGCAGCACGCCGCCTGACAGACAGACCGTGCGCAGGCCGTGCCGCCGGGAGACGTCCTCGCACAGCGCCACCGTGACGGCAGTGATCGTCGTGTGGAAACGGGCGGCGAGGATCCCGACATCGACACGGTCGGCGAGGCCGTCCAGCAGGGCCCGCAGAGTCGGCCGCGGATCGTAGACGAGCAGCTCCCCCTCGCGCGCCAGCCGCCAGGGCAGCTCGCCACCGACATCGCCGTCGTGGGAGCCATCGCCGTCGTGGGAGCCGGCGGCCGCTTCCAGGGCCAGGGCGGCCTCGCCCTCGTAGGTGATGTCGTCGCGCAGCCCGAGCAGTGCCGCCGCGGCGTCGAACAGCCTGCCCGCGCTGGAGGCGACCGGCGTGTTCACCCGTCGGTGGATCATTCTGGCGATGACCGCCGCCTCGCCCGCCGGCAGGCGATCGAGCAGTGGCGCGGCGAGGTGCGGGCCGCCGGTCCACCGGCCGAGGTCGCCGTCCTGATCGCCGTCGCCGAGTTGCTCGGCGCCGAACAGGTAGCCCAGGGCCATGCGGGCGGGGCGGCGGATCGCGGCGGCGCCGCCGGGCAGCGGTGCCCGGGCGAAGCGGGCCACGCGCCGGTAGGCCGCCAGGTCCGCGACGAACACCTCGCCGCCCCACAGCGTGCCGTCGTCGCCGAGTCCCAGGCCGTCGTAGACGACGCCGATGAACCGGCCGGTCACGCCGTGCTCGGCGGCGCAGGACGCGGCGTGCGCGTGGTGATGCTGCACGGGGATCCGCCGGTCGGCGGCGAACCGTTCGGCGTGGCGGGTCGACAGGTAGTCGGGGTGCAGGTCGTGGGCGACCACCTCGGGGGTGATCCCGACCACCGCGGACAGCTGCGCGAGGGTGCGCTCGAACGCGGCCAGCGTGGGCGGCGAGGCCAGGTCGCCGGTGTGCGGCCCGACGACCGCCGTCGGGCCGGCCGCGAGGGTGAACGTGTGCTTGAGCTGGCCGCCGACGGCGAGCACGGGCCGGGAGGCGGCGTGCGGGAGCGGCAGGGGGCACGGCGCGTAGCCGCGGGCGCGGCGGATCACGGTGGCCCGGCCCGCGACCACCCGGGCGACGGAATCGTCGTACCGGGAGCGGATCGCCCGGTCGTGACCCAGGAAGCCGTCGGCCACCGGGCCGAGATGTCGGCGGGCGTCGGCGTCGGCGATGGCGATCGGTTCGTCCGCGCGGTTCCCGCTGGTGACGACCAGCGGGCCGCCCACCTCGGCGAGCAGCAGGTGGTGCAGCGGCGTGGTCGGCAGGAACACGCCCAGCCGCGGGGCACCCGCCGTGACCTCGTCCGCCAACGTCGGCGCCGACACCAGCGCCGGCGCCGGCACCAGGGCCGGCCCGGGGCGACGGCCGGCGTCGAGGAGCACGACCGGGCGGGCGGCGCCGGTGAGCAGCTCGGCCTCCGCCGTGTCCACCTGGGCGAGAAGCCGGGCCGCGTCGAGGTCGGCGACCATGACCGCGAACGGCTTGGCGGGACGATGCTTGCGGGCACGTAGCCGGGCGACGGCCGTGCCCGAGGCGGCGTCGCACACCAGCTGGTAGCCGCCGAGTCCCTTGACCGCGGCGATGCCGCCGGCGCGGATCAGCGTGACCGCGGCGTCGAGCGCGTCCTCGCCGTGGGCCTGGGCCGGCGCGGCCGGATCGACGTCAGTGGACCACCAGGTGAGCCGGGGGCCGCAGTGCGGGCAGGCGATCGGCTCGGCGTGGAAGCGGCGGTCCGCCGGGTCGGCGTACTCGCGCGCGCAGTCGGCGCACATCGGGAACGCGCGCATCGTGGTGCGTTCCCGGTCGTAGGGAAGGCCGTCGATGATGGTGGCGCGCGGCCCGCAGTCGGTGCAGGTCAGGAACGGGTACCGGAAGCGTCGGTCCCGCGGGTCGAGCAGCTCGGCGAGGCAGGCCGGGCAGGTGGCGAGGTCCGGTGGGATCTCCCGCACCTCCGGCCGCGAGCCGCCGGCCGCACGCCGGGCGGACGTCTCGACCCGGAATCCGGAACCCGGGCTCGGCGGCGGCGAGGGCGGTCCCGTGGCGTGCACGGCGGTCACGCGGGCGTGCGGTGGCGCGTCGGAGCGCAGGCGGGTGGCGAGCGTGGCGAGGGCGTCGGCCGGCCCGGCGGCCTCGACGACGACCCGGCCGTCGTCGTTGCGGACACAGCCGTCCAGGCCGAGACCGGTCGCGAGCCGGTGGACGAACGGCCGGAACCCGACGCCCTGCACGGTTCCGTGCACCTCCAGCCGCTGGGCCATCCGCGGGGCCACCGGCCCGGCCCGGTCGGGGGGACGGTCGTCCTGTTGGTGCATGACGCGCAGTCTGCGTCCCGGCCGGCCGTGTCACAAGGGCCGTTCGGGCCGACTCGCGACGTGGTTCAGGAGATGATCCTTCGCGCGGCGTGCCCCCATGCCGTGATCCATGGCCAGCGGGACTGACGAGCCTTCCGGCCAGGCCGCGGGCGCTGCCTCACAGCCGTGGGCAGAGCCCGTCGTGGACGTGCCCGGCGGGCTGGGCACGGGGCGCGACGCCGTCGGGGAGGCGCAGCCCGGCGCAGGCCGCCCTCACCGACGTGGCGGGACGGCCGAGCAGGAAGCCCTGGCCGTAGGGGATGCCCGCCTCGATGACGGCGTCGAACTCCGCGCGCGTCTCGATGCCCTCCGCCACCACCCATCCGCCGATCTCCTCGGCGACCCTGGCCAGTCCCGCCGCCACGGCACGGCGGGCCGGATCGGCCTCGATGCCCCGGGTGATGTAGCCGTCCATCTTGATGACGTCGGGACGCAGGTGGAGGAGCTGCTCGAGCCCCGAGTAGCAGCTGCCGACGTCGTCCACCGCGATGTGCGTTCCGTGCCCCCGCAGCATCTCGGTGGCGAGCAGCAGGTCGTGGTCGTCGCCGATGTGCTCGTGCTCGGTGATCTCCACCGCGACCCGTTCCGGCGTCCCGGTCGCGAGGACCAGGTCGAGCAGACCCCGGACCACGGTGTCGGGCGAGGCGTTCACGCTCAGCAGGACGCCGCGGGGCACGTCCGACAGCGCCCGCAGCGAGTTGCGCACGGCCGCCAGCTCCAGCTCGCGCCGCAGGCCGACACCCGCGGCGGCGGCGAACATGTTCTGCGGCTCCTGCCCGTCCGCGGTGAACCGCGCCAGCCCCTCGACGCACACGACGCGGCCGCTGCTCAGCTCGACGACCGGCTGGAACACAACCTCCGGGGCGCCCTGGTCGAGACACTCGCGCAGATGGCTCCAGACCGCGCTGCGCTCGTTCCACAGCTGGCGGAGGTCGATGACGAACTCGGTGAGGAAGGTGGCGAGCAGCCGCAGGATCCCGCGATCACCGTCGCGCAGCGCCGGGCACGGCTTCCTGGCGACGCATCCCAGCACGCCGTACTCCCGGCCCTCCGAGTCGTTGATCGGCGTCGCGGCGTAGGAGCCGATGCCGCGCTCCCGGACCACCGACAGGTCACGGGTGCGCGGATCGCCGCGCACGTCGGGCAGGAAGGACGGAAGGTCACCGTCGAGGACCTTCGCGTACAGGGAGCCGTCCCGGCTGAGCCGACGGCCGAGGCTCAGGCCGAACCGGCCGAGGTCGCCGCTGGCGACCTGGAGCACCAGTTCGTCGTCGTACAGCCGCCCGAGCCACGCCAGGTCCATGCGCAGGCTGCGGCGCAGGACCTCCAGCAGATCGACGAGCACCGTCCATGGTTCCCCTTGCGACGGCGCCTGCGCCTGGCCCCCCGACCGCGACGGGCCACACCACGCCGACTCCTCCACACCCGCGACCTACCCGTAGTAATCACCACCACACCAGATCGTCAGCTCCTCCTTGTGCGCGACCGCGACGAGGCCACGAGCCGGTGTTCCCACGGCGCGGACCGGGAAGGACATCGGGGTGGGTCCGCGCCTTCGGGGTCCGCCACCGGTCTGCCCGGTCCTCGCGCGACGTGCCGGTGGGCGAGCGGCGCGGCACCCCGTGGGGGGACTGGTGACGAACCGGAAGGGCCTGCACACGGACAGCCTGACCGGACTGCAGACCCGTGCCAGCCTGGCGCGGACGTATGATCCGGCCCTTGCCCGGATGCTGAGCGCCGGTCGGCAGGTCGTCCTGATGGCCGTCGAGCTCGACCATGCCCGGGACATCAGCATCGCGCTCGGCTACGACGCCGGCGACGAGCTGATCGCGACGTTCGCCCGCCGGCTGCGCATGGCGCGTCCACGGCCGCTGTCCGCCGCCCGCATCACCCGCGACGAGTTCGCGGTCCTGCTGCGCTGGCCACCCGCCGCACCGGCGGCGTCGACGCGGGTCGACCCGACCCCGGAGGGGCTGGCGCAGGCGATGCTCGGCCAGCTCACGGGCCGGATGCGGATCGGGGGCATGGAGATCGAGGTGGAGGCGACGGCGGGGCTGGCCGCGGCGCCCTCGTGCGGCGAGGAGGTCGACACGCTGCTCGCGCGGGCCGACGCGGCGTTGTGCGAGGCCCGGCGCGCCGGGCGGCGGATCGGGGTGTGGACGCCCGACGTCGCCCTCGCCCAGTCATGGGAATGGGAGCTGCACGCGCAGCTGCGGTCCGCGATCCGCGAGGGCGAGCTGGTGGTGCACTACCAGCCGATGCGCCAGGCGGCCACCAGGCGGACCACCGCCGTCGAGGCACTGGTGCGCTGGCGGCACCCGGTGCACGGCCTGCTGGCGCCGGCGGCGTTCCTGCCGATGGCCGAACGGTCCTCGCTCATCGTCGACCTGACCTGGTGGGTCCTGGACGAGGCGCTGCGCCAGTGCGCCGAGTGGCGACGGCGGGGGCTGTCGGTCTGCGTCTCGGTCAACGTCTCCCCGCGGGTGCTCTCCGACGACGCCCTGCCCCGGGTGGTCGACGAGCGCCTCACCGCCCACGGCCTCGACCCGGACGTGCTCACACTGGAGATCACCGAGGAGGCCCTCATCCCGCGGCCCGCCCACGCCGCCGCCATGCTGGCGCGGCTGCGGGTCCGCGGCGTGCAGCTGTCCCTGGACGACTTCGGCACCGGCTACAACTCCATGGAGATCCTCAAGGCGTTGCCGTTCAACGAGATCAAGATCGACCGGGGGTTCGTGTCGGACGCCCAGGGCAGCATGCCCGACATCGCGATCGTCCAGTCGGTCATCGACCTCGGGCACCGGCTGGGCCTGCGGGTCGTCGGCGAGGGCATCGAGGACGAGCACAGCGAGCGCCTGCTCACCGAACTCGGCTGCGACCTGCTGCAGGGCGTCGCGCTGTCCCCGCCGCGCCCCGCCGACGAGCTGACCGCCCTGCTCTCCCCCGCGCCCGGGCGCCCCGAGGACATCCCGGCGTACGTGGCCCACCCGCCACGGGCCGCCGGACCCGGCGAATCCCCGGACGCACCCGCGGCCGGGCGGCCGGACACCAGCGCGGCCGACGGTGCCAACCCGGCCAGCGGTGCCAACCCGGCGGAGAGGGCTGACGCGGCGGAGAGGGCTGACGCGGCGGAGAGGGCTGACGCGGCCCGAGGCGCGGTGCCGGAGGGCGGCCGGCGGGCCCCCGAGCCGCCCGACGAGACGGACCGGTGCGCCGCGCTGCGCACCTACCGGATCCTCGACGAGCCCGCGGAACCGGCGCTCGACAGCCTCACCACGCTCGCCGCCCAGCTCGCCGACTGCGCGCGCGGCCGCCTCGTCCTCGTCGACGCCGACCGCGAGTGGTGCGCGGCCGGCGCGGGGGCCGGGGAGTCCGCCGCGCGGGTGGGGGCGGCCTCGCACGCCGTCGGCGCCGGTGACGATCTCGAGGTCCCCGACGCGGTCGCCGACCCGCGCTTCGCCGCCGCGTCGCGCCGGGATCCGGCCCGGGCCCGTTTCCTCTGCGCGGTCCCCCTGCGCACCCGCGGCGGGAACGCCCTCGGCGCGCTGTGCGTGCAGGACCCCCGGCCTCGCCGGCTCACCGCCGGGCAACGCGCCGGGCTGCACGCGCTGGCCGCGCACACGATGCACCTTCTCGACGCCCGCCGGGAACGGCTGATGGGCGAGGAGACCACGGCCGCCCTGCGTGACCTCGACCAGTTCTGGCGACCCCAGGACCTGCCCACCGCGGCGAGCCTCACCGCGGACGTGGTCCGTTCCCTGACCGGCGCGGACGCCGTCGGCGTGATGCTGGCCGACCTGCCCGGCGCGGCCGTCTTCCACGCGGCCGGCTCCTCGCACACCGACGGCACCGAGCCGTTCACCCGCGTCGGCATCCCACTGACCGCGGACGAGCACACCGGCCTGCGCATGCTGGCCCGCCTGCGCGATCCGATGTTCATCCCGAACGCCGCCGAGTCCTCGCTGATCCCCGCCGAGAACGTGCGTCAGCTGAACATCCGCTCGGCGCTGGTGCTCCCGCTGCCCGACGTCGGCGGGCGGCTGGGTCTGATCACCGTGCGCTGGACCCGGCCGATGGGTGCGCTCGACCCGCCGATCCTGCGCTCGGCGACCCTGTTCGCCGCCGCGGCCCGCTACACCCTCCTGCGCCTGCACCGCCTCCACACCCAGCGCGCGCACGACCCGTCCCCCGAGCCACCGGACACCTCCGACCACCACTCCGCCAACGGTCACGTCGACGTCCGGTAGCCGGCTCGCCGGGATGGGTCAGTTCTGGTCGGGGACGAGGACCCAGCCGTCCGGGGCGGGCTCGGTGCCGACGGGGCCGTTGACCCTGCGCAGGACGGCGACGTCGACGCCGTTCTGGGCGGCGATCAGGTCCCAGCTCTCGAACTCGCCGCCGCTGTCGACGACCGCCTGGGTGCTGTGGAACCCGGGAAGAAAAATCTCCGGTTCGCCGTCGCCGCAGTGGCCGTCCCTCGTCAGCCGCGGATTGTCCTGCAGCACCGTGTCGAGGGGGACGCCGGTGGCCTGTGCCAGCGCGGCCAAATCACCGTCGTCCCACTGACGAACGGCCAGGCGAAGCGGCTAGCCGAGGGACGCGCTCGCCGCTCGCAGTTCGTCCAGAGCGGCCAGGGTGTGGTGAGCGAGCTCGTCCCCGTCGGCGCGGTCGCCCTCCGACCACGCGGCGAACCCTCGCCGGAAGGCGAGGACGCCCAGTTCACCGGCGATGGCCGCGGTCGACTCGGGCACCCCGCGGGCGACCAGCGCGGTGGCCATCGCGGCCGCGAGGCTGACGCTCTTGAGGGCGTCACGCGCCCGCAGTTCGGTGCTGGCGGCGACGGCCGCCTTCAGCCGGGGCGCGAGCTCACGATTCAGCGGGCCCATCGCGCCGGAGACGCGCTCCAGGCCGACGGCGACCGCCTGTAGTGGGCTGGCGGCCGCGGGGGCCTCGGCGATCCCCTCGGCCAGCAGGCGGCTCAGCGTCTCCTGCCCGGCGACCAGCAGCTCGCGCTTGTCGGGGAAGTACCGGAAGAAGGTGCTCTTCGTGACCCCGGCGCGCTCGGCGATCTGCGCGACCGTCGTGGCGTCATAGCCCTGCTCGGTGAACAGGTCGACGGCGGCCACGACGAGGCGCTCGCGCGCTCCCGGCTCCCACCGTCCCATGGGACCATCATAGGCGATGGGACCTTTGTCCCATCACCCTGATACGGTGACGGGACAAGAGTCCCATCGTTGCGGGAGAGTCCGTCATGCGCGTCCTCGTCACCGGTGGCACCGGTCTGATCGGTTCCGCCGTCGTCGCCGAGCTCCTCGGCAATGGCCACACCGTCCTCGCGCTCGCCCGCTCCGACGCGTCCGCGCGGGCGCTGCAGGCGGCCGGCGCCGAGCCGCTGCCGGGCGGCCTCGCGGATCTGGCCGTCCTGCGCACCGGCGCGGGTCAGGTCGACGGCGTGATCCATCTGGCCTTCCACCACGACTTCAGCACCGCCGAGTCCGTCGCGGCGTCGGTTGCCGAGGAGGGGGCCGCTCTCGCCGTTCTGGGGGAGGCACTCGTCGGCAGCGACCGCCCGTTCGTCACGGTCTCGGGGACGCCCGCCGCGGCGGGCCGCGTCTCCACCGAAGCCGATCCGCCGGTGATCGAAGGGCCGGTCGGGGGTCGCGGTCGCGCGGTCGCGGCGGTGCTGGGCCTGGCGTCGCAGGGGGTCCGGAGCACGGCCGTCCGGCTGCCGCGCACGGTCCACAACGAGGGCAGGGGTGGCTTCGCCGGCATACTGACCGACATCGCGCGCCGGACCGGCGTCGCCGGCTACCCGGGCGACGGCACGCAGCGCTGGCCTGCCGTGCACGCCCTCGACGCGGCGGTCCTCCTCCGGCTCGCCCTGGAGTGCGCGTCGGCCGGGACGTCCTGGCACGCCGTGGCCGACGAGGGCGACCAGGTCCGCGACATCGTCGCGGTCATCGGCCGGCGTCTCGGCCTGCCCGTCAGATCGGTGCCGGCGCAGACCTACGGCCCGCTCGGCGGGATCTTCTCGGCCGACCAGCCCTCGTCCAGCGCCCACACCCGGGCGGCGCTCGGCTGGCAGCCGAAGCACCCGAGCCTGCTCGACGACCTGGAGAACCTCCAGCCCTGACGCGCGGGCGGGGCTACCGGGCGCCGGCGGGAGCGGCGGCCGCAGTGGTCAGGGCGCGCAGGGGGCGGGCGAGGGTGGTGCTGAAGAAGTCGAGCGCCGCCTCGGCGGCGGTGCGCTCGTCGACCGCGTAGGCCACTGCGGCGGCGCCGAGGCCGCCGGCGGTCGCGGACTCGCTCGACGGCGAGCACCCGTTACTGACCGGCGCGGGTCGCCCGGGCGTCCGCGGGCGTGTGCGAGGCGCGGGCGCGGGTATGCGCGGGGGGCGGCGCGCGCCACCGCGCGCCGGGAAGCGGCCTGCGCACCCGGGCGTCGGCGGGGAGCAGGGCACCGGACGCCGCGGGGACGTGGACGTCTCAGGAAGGGGTCGACATGGGCGGGTCCGAGCGGGTACTCGAGAGGCTCGAACGGCGACGGGAACTTGATCCGGTCGCGAAGCGCGTCGCCGGGTTCTGGTCGGCGCGGCTGCGGTCCCCACGGGCACGTGACGTTCTCAGCGGCCGCGCGCTGGGCCATCCGCTGCACCCCGCGGCCGTGATCCTGCCGGCCGGCACCCTGCTGAGCGCCACCCTGCTGGACCTTACCGGCGGCGCCCGGGTGCGCCCGGCCGCGCGCCGGCTCGTCGGCATCGGGCTGCTGTCGGCCGCGCCCGCCGCCCTGGCCGGCTGGTCGGACTGGCTGGACACGGCCGGGGCCGAGCGCCGGGTCGGGCTCGTGCACGCCACCTCCAACATCATCGGCATCGGCTGCTACGCGGCGTCCTTCTGGGCGCGGCTGCGCGGCCGGCGCGGCGTGCTCGCGGGCCTCGCCGGAGCGAGCGCGCTCGGCGTCGGCGGCTGGCTCGGCGGCCATCTCGCCTACGCGCAGGGCGTCGGGGTGGACACCACCGCGTTCCAGCACGGCCCCGCCGACTGGACGGACGTGCTGGCGGCCGCCGAGGTCACCGAGACGCCGCGCAGCGTCGACGTCGGCGGGGTGTCGGTGCTGCTGGCCCGGGTGGACGGCCGGATCGTCGCGCTGGGCAACCGCTGCACCCACCGGGGCGGTCCGCTCAGCGAGGGCCGCCGCGACGGCGACTGCGTCCAGTGCCCATGGCACGGCAGCCGGTTCGCGCTGACCACGGGCGAGGTCGTCCAGGGCCCGGCGACCCGCCCGCAGCCGGTGTACGCCGTGCGCGAGGTCAACGGGCGGGTCGAGCTGCGCCGCGCCGAGATCCGGGCGCTGCGGGCGAATCCCGTCAGCCCGTCACCCGACCGGGTGCTCGCCGGCCGGCACTGACCCGCGTCCCGCACCCCCGAACACGTCGGGGGTGCGGACGTGCTCGGGGCGGAAGCCGAGGCCGATCAGCCGCCCCATGGCCCGCCGCCCGGCGACGGCCACGACCTCCGGCGACCCCACCCGCCCCCACAGCCGCCTCACCCCGCGACCCGCCCACGATGCGCGGCGGTCGGGCGCCGGTTGGGCCGCCGGGGCGCCGACACCGGGCAGCATGCGGCCGACCAGCGCGCCCTGCGCCGTCTGGATGTGCTGCATGAGGCGCACCGGCCAGCCGCGGCGGCGCTGCACCCGGCGCAGGTCGCGGGGGCGGACCCGACCGTCACGCAGGCGGGCGGCGAGCAGGTTCGCGGTCGCCACCGCGTCCGCGACGGCGTAGTTGACGCCGACCCCGCCCGCCGGCGACATGGCGTGCGCCGCGTCGCCGATGCACAGCAGTCCGGGGCGGTACCAGCGGACCAGCCGGTCCACCCGGACGACCAGCGTCTTCACCTGCTCCCAGTCGATGATCGTGGCGACCACCGGGGCGAGGACCGGGGCGACGGCGGCGATGTGCGCGCGGAAGGCGGGCAGGCCGTCGGCCCGCAGCCGGTCGAGGGCCTCCTTGCGGACGACCAGCCCGCACTGCCAGTACTCGCGGCGGTCCAGGGTGATGAGCGCGCTGCCGTCCCGGACGTGCGCCAGGGTGAACGTCGCGTCGCCGGGGCTGTCGCCCTTCGGTAGCCGGAACCACAGCACGTCGAAGGGCACGCCGCGGGTGCGCACCGGCAGCTCCGCCTGGGCCCGGATGATCGAGTGCCGGCCGTCCGTGGCCACCACCAGGTCGGCGGTGAGCTCCGCGTCGCCGCCCGGTCCGCTCGCCCGCACGCCGACGACCCGCCCGCCGTCCCAGAGCAGGTCGGTGGCCCGGGTCCGCATCGCCAGGCGGAACGTCGGGTAGGCCGCCGCGTGCCGGGCGAGGAAGTCCAGGAAGTCCCACTGGGGCATCAGCGCGATGTACGAGCACGGCACGTGCATCCCGCGGAAGTCGACGAAGCGCCGCGCGCGGCCGTCGACCCGGATGGTGAGGTCGTCGGCCCGGGTGTGCGGGATGCGCAGGAACTCCTCGAGCAGGCCCAGCTCGTCCATCACGGCCATCGTCGACGGGTGGATCGTGTCGCCGCGGAAGTCGCGGGCGAAGTCGGCGTGCTTCTCCAGCACCACCACCTCGACGCCGGCCCGGGCCAGCAGCAGTCCCAGCATCATCCCCGCCGGCCCGCCGCCGACGACGACGACGCGCGACCCGGACAGCCCGGTTGTCTCCATCACGGCTCCCCTGACCTCGTCGGGTGACGCCGGGGTGGCTCCCCTCGTGGGCCGTTCTGCCCCGTTGACGACCACTCACGCCGTCAGAGCCAGGCGCCGCGGACCGCCCGGCGCGGGTCGGCGGCCAGGAATCCGAGCGTCGTCCCGTCGAGACCCCGCGGCGCCTGGAACAGGCGGCGCTCGGCCGGCCCTGACGGTCACGGCGCGTAGATCCGGGCGTGCGCGGCCCGGACCGCGGCGCGGCGCACGGGGCCGAACGTCCCGGCCGTGCGCAGGGCCACGCGGGCGGCCATCGCGCCCGGGCCTCCGTGGACGCCACCGCCCGGGTGCGCGGACATCGACGCCAGGTAGAGCCCGCGCACCGGGGTCTCCGGCCGGCCCAGGCCCGGCACGGGCCGAAACATCAGCTGCTGGTGCAGCCCGGCGGTGCCGCCGTTCAGCGCGCCCCGGTGCAGGGCGGCGTTCGCCGCCTGCAGGGCCAGCGGGGACTGGACGTCCCGGCCCACGACGCGATCACGGAAGCCGGGTGCCATCCGCTCGATCCTGCGTTCCGCCCGGTCCGCGAGCCGGGCGACGTCCTCGGGCCCCCAGCGGCCGGTGATCTGTTCACCGCCGGCGTCGGCGCGCGGTTCCTGCGGCACGTGGAAGTAGGCCCAGGCGCTCTCGGTGCCGGCGGGTGAGCGGGTGGGGTCGGCGGTCGTCATCTGCCCGATCACGAGGAACGGGTCGTGGGGAATCGTCCGGCATGCGAGCTGCGCCGACATCAGCGTCAGATCGTCCATCGTGCCGCCGAGATGGACCGTGCCCGCATCCGCGCACCGCGGGTCCGACCAGGGGATCGGGCCGCGGAGCGCCCAGTTGACCTTGAAGGTCGAGTTGTCCCAGTGGAACCGGGCGAGATCATCGAGCAGTCGGGCGGGTAGCTGCTCCGCGGCGACGAGGTGCCGGTACAGGGACACCGCGTTCACGTCCGCGATGACCGCACGCCGGGCCCGCAGCGTGCTGCCGTCCGCCAGCCGGACGCCCTGCGCCTGGCCGTCGCGGACGAGGACGCCGGCGACCGGCGAGGCGGTGCGCACCATTCCACCGCGGACGCGCAGGCGGTGGACCAGCGCCGCGGTGAGCTGGCCCGCGCCGCCCGTCGGGACGGGGTAGCCCACGTCCTGGCCGAGCATTGTCAGCAGCCAGCCGAACAGCGCCGACCCGGCCGCCTCCGGGGCGAGGTCGGTGTGCAGGGCGTTGCCCGCCAGCAACAGGCCCGCGCCGTCGCCGGCGAACTCCTCCTCCGCGAACCGGCGCACCGGAAGGGTGGCGAACCGGGCGAACCGCAACGTCCCCGCCGCTCCCAGCGCCCGGGCGAACCGGATTCCGGCGCGCACCGGCGGAAACGGCACCCCCACGAGCGCCTCGACCAGCGGTTCCCGGACCGTCCGCCAGCGGTCGAACAGCGCGCGCCAGGCGGGCCCGTCCGCCGCCGCGTAGGAGGCGAGCGACTCCGCAGTGCGGTCCAGGTCCGTCGACAGCACGGCGCACCTGCCGTCCGCGGTGGGATGGGCGAGCACGCTCGGCGCCCGCGACCAGCGCAGGCCGTGCTCCTCCAGGCCGAGCCCGCGCATCACCGGGGACGCGGCGGTCAGCGGATAGAAGGCGCTGAACAGGTCGGTGACATACCCGGGTGCGACCGCTTCGGCCGACCGGCAGGCGCCGCCCGGCTCGTCCGCCGCCTCGCACACGATGACGTCCCACCGCGCGTCCGCGAGCAGGTTCGCCGCCACCAGCCCGTTCACCCCGGCACCGATCACGATCGCGTCGGCCACGGCCGCCCTCCAGCTCAGGTCCCGGCCGCCCCGCGACGGCCCTCACGGGGCGGCGGCGAGACATCGTCACGGTCCAGACCGTCCATAACCGTTTCCTACCCCCGTCTACCTCATCGCCGGCGGCACGGGAGGCGGGCGCGGCTCGGGCACGACGGGTTCGGCGATCCCTCCAGCCCCACCAGCGGCGCGGCCGCCGGCACCTGATCGGCGCGTCAGCCGGGGGTGACGGCGTTGCGGACCGCGTCGACGGCCTTCTCCGCGGCCTGGCCGATCCTGTGGACGGTGGGGCGGCCAGCCGGGTGGGCGGCGCCGGCAACGCGGCGGTCGCCGGGGCCGCGCTCGGCGCCCGGACCCGGCTCGCCGCCGTCGTCGGCGACGACCCGCGGAGACACCTCACCAGGATGCACGACACATAGGAGTCATGCGATTACACTCCGCGTCAGATTTGCGCCCGTCCGAACGAGGAGTACTGGTGATGGCCGCACTGCCGAGGACACGCCGTCCGTGGAGAACGGGAGCCAGCGCGCTCGTTACCGCCGTCGTCGGGTGCACCGTCGCGTTGACGCCGACCGCGGCGTTCGCGGGACAGGCCGCGCTCTCACCCGGTCACGGACCGGCGGGCGCCGACGTGCCCCCGCCGGCCTCCGGCGCCCGGGTGGCATGGGCGTGGGGTGCGAACTGGGCCGGCCAGCTCGGCAACGGCGGCCGGATCGACGAGCATCGCCCCTTCCCGGTCGCCGGGGTCGACAGCGTCACGGCGATCGCCGGCGGGTCCTCCTCCGGCTACGCCCTGCGCCGCGACGGAACCGTCTGGGCCTGGGGCGCCAACCGTGTGGGCCAGCTCGGCGACGGCACCACCACAGATCACGCCACGCCCGTGCGGGTCGAGGGCCTCACCGAGGCGACCGCCATCGCCGGCGGCGACGAGTCCGCCTACGCGTTGCGCCGCGACGGCACCGTCTGGGGCTGGGGTCTCAACATCGCCGGCCAGCTGGGCAACGGCACCACCACCGACAGTTCCACACCGGTCCAGGTCAACGGTCTCCACGACGTGACAGCCCTTGCCGCCGAGACCTGGACCACCTATGCCCTGCGCCGCGACGGCACGGTCTGGGCCTGGGGCAGCGGCGGCAACGGGCAGCTCGGCAACAACACCGCCACCGCCAGTTCCACTCCGGTGCAGGTCAGCGGACTGACCGGGGTGAGAGGCATCGCCGCCGGACGCGGCGCCGGGTACGCGATCCTCGCCGACGGCACCGTGCGTTCCTGGGGCTGGAACTACTTCGGCGGTCTCGGCGACGGCACCACGACCGACAGCAGCGTGCCCGTCCAGGTCAGCGGGCTGGATCAGGTCGTCTCCCTCGCCGCCGGATGGAGCTCGGCATACGCCGTCCGCCGGGACGGCACCGTCCGTTCCTGGGGGTACAACGGGGCCGGCCAGCTCGGCGACGGCACCACCGTCGACCGGCGGGCACCCGTCGAGGTCGAGGGGCTCGGCGGCGTGCGCGCCGTGACGGCCGGCGAGTACTGGGCCCAGGCGGTGCGGGTGGACGGCACGGCCTGGGCCTGGGGTGCCAACGACCAAGGCCAGCTCGGCGACGGCACCACCACCACCAGCTTCACACCGGTTCAGGTCGCCCTGCCGGTGCCCGTCACCGCCCTCGGCGCCGGCTTCCAGACCGGGTACGCCCTGGGATCCGCCCGGCCGCGCCCGGGACACGGACCCGGCCGGGGCGCGCCGTCGGCCCGGCTGTCCGTCACGCCGCCCCGCGGCTTCGCCCCGACCCGCGTCACCGCGAACGCGGCCGGCTCAGCGGCCGGCGCGGCACCCCTCGTCTCGTACACGTTCGACTTCGGCGATGGCACCATCGCCGGACCCGGTTCCAGCCCGACGGCGACCCACGTCTACCGCACCCCCGGCAACTACCGGGCCACCGCGACCGTGACCGACAGCACCGGCGCCACCGGCGGCCGCACCGTCACGGTGCCGATCGAGGCGCCGACCGGGCCGGGCATCTTCTGGGAGTCGGCCGCCGTCCCGCCGGGCTGCAACCACTGCACCGCCATCAGGATCATCAGCACCGGCACTGCCCCGCTGGAGATCAGCTCGGTCACCGCGGCGGAGAACAGCACCGCCGCGGTCACCAACGAGTGCCCCGCAACGCTGCCGGTCGGCGACTCCTGCGTCGTCTGGTGGACCACCATCGACGGCCGGCCCGGATCGAACAAGAACATCACCGTCCATCACAACGCCCCTGGTGGCGTGACCACCATCTCTCCCGGCGGCGACGAGGTCCGCTGACACCGCGATCCCCTGGTGCGGCCCTCGTCCGGTCAGCGGTTGCCGGGCATGGCGCTCACCTGACCGAGGACGGACTCGCTGTCACCCTCGACGCCAGGTCGCCCAGGCTCACAAACCAAACGTCACGATCCCCAGCGACCGTACTGCCGGGCGGCGTTCGGCGCCGTGGTGCACGCGAGGGCGCGGGGCTACTCGGCGGCGAGGACGGCGCCGGCCTCGGTGCCCTGGCTGGGGGGTCGGGGAGCGGCGCCGGCGAGCAGGTCGCGGATCTCGGTGAGCAGGCGGGCCTCGTCGCTGATCGCGGGCTCCGCCTCGGGCTGCGGATGGCCGCGCCGGCGCAGGTCGTTCGCCTTCGCGATCGGCAGGACGACGAAGAAGTAGACGGTTGCCGCGACGATCATAAACGTGACCAGGGCGTTGAGGAAAAGGCCGTAGCGGAAGACGCTGTGGTGGATCGTGAACCGCAGGCCGGCGAAGTCCGGCTTGCCGCCGATCGCGGCGATCAGCGGCGTGAGCAGGTTGTCGACCAAGGCCTTCACCACGGCGGTGAAGGCGGTGCCGATGACGACTGCCACCGCGAGGTCGACGATGTTCCCCCGCATGAGGAACTGCTTGAACCCGGTTAGGCCGGGACGGATGAGTCGAGTGGTCGGTTCGACCACTCCCCGGCCACGGTCGACGACCTTCCTGAAGCCGAACACGGACTACTCCTTAGCGCTTCCGACGGGGACCTGGCGGTGGGGCAGCGCCCCGAACCGGCGCCGAGATCAGCACCGCGTTCCGTTATCTCCGACCGAAGGCGGATGTAACCCGCCTCGGCCCGCCCCGGGCACCGCGCTGGCACCCACTGGTGCTCATCGGAACGCTTTCGTAGCGTCGCAGGGTGATGACGGCATCGCCTAAAGGGACCCGACCGAACAGACACGAGGAGACGCGAGACTGATGGCCACCTTGCTGTTCGCCATGACCGGAGCCGCGTACTGGACGTTGCGGGATGGCACCCGCCATGCCACCGGCTACTGGGCGGAGGAGTTCGCCGCCCCGTACCGGACGCTCGCCGCGGCCGGCCACCGGGTCGTCGTCGCCACGCCCGGCGGGGCGATCCCGACGGTGGACATGATGAGCCTTCGCCCCGACCTGGCGGGCGATGCGCGGACCGCCCTCGACCTGGAGAACGTCATCCGTTCCGCGGAGGAGATGCGCAGGCCGATCCAGATCCGCGACGCCCGTCTGGCCGACTATGACGCCGTCTACTTTCCCGGCGGTCACGGGCCGATGGAGGACCTGTGGAACGACGCCGACGCCGGCCGGCTGCTGACCGCGGCGCTCGCCTCCGGCAAACCGCTGGCCGTCGTCTGCCACGCCCCGGCCGCGTTGCTCGCCACCCGGATTCACGGCGTCTCCCCCTTTGCCGGCTATCGGGTCACCGGCTTCACCAACGACGAGGAAAACGCCGTGGGCCTCGGCCCGAAGGCACGCTGGCTGTTGGAGGACGCCCTGAACGACCTGGGCGTCCACTTCACCCGCGGCGAGATCTGGAAGCCCTACACGGTGGTCGACCGCAACCTCTACACCGGGCAGAACCCCGCGTCCGCCGCCGTGCTGGCGCAACGGCTGCTGGCGGTACTGTCCTGAATGGACCGCAGAGCGCCGATCATTGGCGAGCCCGCAAACAAAACGACCGTCAGCCGGTCCGACGAGATCAGGGGCCCACCCGCGCCCGTTCAGCCACCCGACCGGGCGCGGGCGCCAGCCCCCGCACCTTTCCCCCGCCCATGCGTTCCCTGCCGGCCGCCGGCCGCGTCTTCCTGGCCTTGCCGCCCTCGCCGGCATCGCCGCCCCCACTGGCATCGCCGCCCTCACTGGCATCGGCCTGCTCCTGGTCGCCGTTGCCGGCGTCGGAGCGTTCCTCTGTGCCGCTCTCCTGCGACCCGGCCTCGGTGCGCTCCGTGTCCTCGCCGGCGGGCGCACCCTCGTCCCCGGAGGTGTCCCGGTCCTGATCCTCCAGATCCTTCCGCTGCTCCTCCTGGCCCTCCTGTTCCTCCTGGCCCTCCTGGCCCTCGAGCTCGTCGGGCTGGGCGACGACCTTGCCCTCCTGGATCTCGCCGCGCCACGAGCCGGTGGCCTCGTTGCGCATTGTGATGAAGCGCCGGAAGTGCTTCAGGTCGAGACGGGCGCGGCGCCCGCCCGCGCGCCAGATGTTGCCGGTCTTCTCGAAGAACCCGCTCGGGTAGTACTCCATGCTCAGCAGCAGGCGCGTGAGGTCGTCGGCCAGCGGATGGAAGGTGACGACGCCCTTCGTCGACCCTTTGGCGCCCTGCGCGGTCCAGGCGATCCGGCGGTCGGGGATCTGCTCCGTCGTCGTCCCCTTCCAGGAGCGCCGCGACTTGAAGACCTTGATCCGCCAGTTCTGCTCGGTCTCACTCTTCGCGTCGACGCCCTCCACCCCCTTCATGAACCGGGAGAACTGGGGGAACTGGGTCCACTGGTCGTAGGCGACCGACACCGGCACGCCGACGTCGAGCGCCTCCTGGATGTTCGTCACCTTCTGCTGCCCCGACCGCTGCTTGGACTTGCCGCGCCGGAACAGACCCCTGATCTTGTTCTTGGCGGAATCCATCGCGGTGCCGGCTGCCGCCCGCATCGGCGACTGTCCCTCGGCGATCCGCTTCGCCCCCCCGAGCAGCGCGGAGCCCTCGCCGCCCTCGCCGCCTCCGCCCAGCTTCTCGGCGCCGGCGGTGACGCGCTTGCCGAGATCTCCGGCCAGATTCGTGGCCTGTGCCTTGGCGAGATCCTTCGCCTCCTGGCGGAGCCGCTCGCTGGCGGGGCTGTGTCGCAGTGCGTCCAGCAGTCCCGTCGGCCTGGTGCCCGTCGCCTCGGTCATCACATCTCCTTCCGGCCTGCCCGCGGCTCCCGCGCACGTGCCTGACGACCGGCGGGGGCACGCTCCGGTCCGGCGTCCCTGGTCCTGGCCGCGGGTGCCGGCTCCGCCAGCTCGTCCTCGCCCTCGCCCTCGTCGCCCTTGCTCTGCTCGCGCTCGTCCCTGGCTGCCTCGCTCTCGACGCCCTCGGCGGCCCCACCCTCGGTGCCCTGTGCGGTCTCGAACTCCTCGCTCTCGGCAGCCTCGTCCTCATCGCCGTCGGCGGTCTCGCCCTGGTGGCCCCCGCCCCCGGCGTCCTGTTCGTTCTGGCCGTCTTCGGCCTGGTCCTCCTCGTCCTGCTGGTACTGCTCGTCCTGGGGGGTCTCGTCCACAGCGCGTTCGTCCTCAGCGCCCTCGCCCTGGTCGCCGGCCGCGCGCCCGCGGCTGGTCACGGCGCCCGCCACCGCTGACACCGTCCCGGTCGCGGCCTTCCCGACGCCACCGAGCTTCTTCTTGGCACCGGCGACATCTTCGGCACCGCTCTCCTCCCGACCGTTGCCCCCGGCGTCGGGGACGAGGCGGCTCAGTCGCCCGTGGAGGCCGTCGGCGAGGCGTTCCGCCTGAGCCTCGTAGGCCGACAGCAGCGCCTGGCGCACCGCGTCGGCCGCCGGGCCGCGCAGTTGCGCGATGATCTGCTGCCCCTCCTCGGACCGCAGCAGCGTCACCACCTGGTCACGCAGGATGTCCTGGGCGTTGTATTTGCGACCGGTGAGCCACATGGCGGTGCGGACCGCGAACTTCGCCTTCTTGGTGCGGCCCAGCAGGTATCCGCCGACGAGCGCACCCGCGATCTTCGCGTTGCTCACGACTCCTCACCTTTCCCCTGGTCGGTGCGATTGGTTGGATCTCCCCAGCCCCACCGCCCGGTGCCGGCGAAGGTGTCCCCGGCTGCCTCCCCTGGACGACCCGTCCAACCCGCCTGTGGGTCGTCCTGGGCCACCCGGCCGCCGAGTTCGGGAGGCAGGTCGACGAAGCTGACGGCCGGCAGCGGGCCGACCTGCTCGATCACGAGTTCGGGATGCGCGACGCGGGCGCGACGCAGGGCGGCGCCGAACTCCGCCACGTCCTCGGTCGCCACCATGAAGGCCCAGCTGAGCACGGGATCCTCGGGGCCGCCGTGGCGCCGGCGAGACCGGTCGGCGCGCGCCAGCGGCCGCAGCAGCGCCAGGACGTCCTCCGCCTGCGCGATCCGGCGGGCGACGACGAGGTCGGCGACGCGCTCGCCGAGACGGATCCGGCTGTCCAGGTCGGCCGGGATGGTGGTCCCCGCCAGCGCAGACCCGGGAAGCACGGCGGCGAGTGCGCTGCGCTCGTCCTCCTCCGCCTCCACGCGCAGTTCGACCACACCGTCGATGGCGTCGAGCCGTTCGGGCAGCATGTCCCCGACCGGTGCCAGGACCTCGTTGCGCACCGACTCCTCGTCCGGCGCGACGGTGCCCAGCCGCATCGGCAGCACCGGGCCGGCCTCGAGCAGGAGCCGCAGGATGTCGACATGCCGCATCGCCTCCTGCTCGCCGAGGACGCCGAGTCTCGCGGTCGCGCTGACGGCCGCCGCGAGCGGACCGAGGCGGACCAGATGGACCGGGCCGCCCGGCTCGCCGAGGCCGACCGGCGCGGGCTCAGGCTCGGGATGATCGACCTTCGTCACGCCGTACACGATCACGGACATCTCACGCCTCCCGTCCGCTGCGGCGTTCCGAGGGCACGCGGCGCTCGTCCTGGGCTCGCCTGCGGGCCGGCTCGGTCTCCTGGTCGTCGACCGACCCGCTGGCGCCGGACAGCGAGTCCCGCAGCGCGCCGACCACGTCGCCGCCGGCGTCCTTCAGGCCGCCGAGCGCCCCCTGGGTCGCGCCCTTCGCCTTGTGCCGCGCGGTGCCGTCGGTCACCTCGTGCATCAGCCCGGGCAGACCCGCCACCTGTTCCTGTGGTCGCAGATCGAGCCGGTTCACCGCCTCCGCGAACCGCAGATAGGTGTCGACGCTGGCGATCACGATCCGGGCGTCGATCGTGAGGATCTCGATGCCGACCAGCGCCACGCGCACGTAGGCGTCGATGACGATGCCCTTGTCCAGCACCACGTCGAGGACGTCGGCGAGCCCACTGGGCTGCGGGGCCCGGCCGACGGGGTGACTGACGACGCTCATCGCGAGCACCTCGCCTTCAGCGAGACGACATCCTCTGGCGCGGCCGATGGCCGCTGGTGGGACGTCTCGGCTACTCCGGACGTTTCGGTTGTTGTAGACGTTGTCGCCGCGGCGGTCTCGGCCGGTTCGGCCCGGGCGGCGCGGTCGGCGCGGTCCCCCGCCGCGGGCGACGCGAACGAGCGCGCGCCGGGGGGCGCGGGCGCGCCCAGGACGTCGCGCGCGAGGGAGACGGCCTCGTCCGCGTCCTGATCGGACAGCGCGAGCGAGGTGCGCAGCCGTTCGATGCTGCGCCGGACCTCGATCAGGCTCCGGCCGAGGTCCTCGACCTGGTCGTCCGAGAGGTCGCCGCCGTCCATCCGCCGGATGGCCTGGCGTTCCAGCAGCTCGCGGAGCAGCTCCAGGACGGCCACGACGAGCTGGCCCAACCCCCGGCCGACGTCCTCGGGGTCCGCATCGAGCCGCAGTGCCTGGCGCCGCTCGGCCCCGCCCCGCGCCGCGGGCCCGCGCGCCGTCATGGCGGTGTGCCCATCATGACGGCCTCCCGGGCGCGGACGCGGACCCGCCGGGCGAACCGCCGCGGCGGCCGCCCTCGATCGCCGTCTGGACACCGACGAGCAGCAGGCGCAGATCGACCTTGAGCAGTTCCACCCCTGCCAGTGCGACGACGACCTGCCCGCTCACGACAGCGCCGCTGTCCACCAGCCGGTCGAGCAGGTCCACCAGTGCCTGCCCCTGTGGGGGAGCCTGCGCCCGTGGGGTGGGCTGTGCCCGCGGGGACGCGCCGGGGACGTGGTAATAGGTGCCGCCGGCCGCCGGGGCGGCCGCACGTGCGCGGGGCACGGCCGTCGGATCAGCCATCGCCGGCCTCCGCTCCGCCCTGGCCGGTGGCGGGAGCACCTGGCGCGCCGACGAGACCGGGCACGGCCGGCGAGCCGATGACGGCGGGCACGTCCAGCGGGTCCAGGGCACCGAGCGTGACGTCGACGAACGAGTACGGCGGCCACGGGCCCGTCAGCTCCGCCGCCAGCCCGGCGGCGCGCACCTCGTCGACCGCCCGCCGGGCAGCGTCGAGGAAGGCTTCCTCCCGCGCCGTGTCCACCAGGTAGGCGCGGTCGAACAGGCGGCCCGGCCGCCGCCCGCGGGTGGTCGCGTCGCGTGCGTGCGCGCAGAGCGCGTGATCCACCCGGTCGAGGAGCTGCGCGGTCTGGACACGCTGGCGTTCGGCCGCGTGCAGCGACGCCCGGCGTGACGCGAGGTACTCCGCCCCCGCGCCGCGCCCGCGCGCTTCGCCCTCCGCCGCGTCCTGCGCCCTCGGCGGGCCGGTGGGTTGGGGCCGGCCTTCCTCCCGCTTCGCAGGGCTGTCCCGGCCGGCGTCACGCTCGACGCGCAGCCCCCATTCGCGGGCGCCGCGGACGGCGGCGAGCAGCGCGGTGAGGCCGCCGTCCGGATCGTCGAGGACCTCGGCGGCGTGGTCCGGCCCGCGCAGGACCGTGCCGAAGCGCAGCGGCAGAACGCTTCCGCGTTCCATGAGCTCCCGCAGGACGGCATCGTGGCGCTGCGCGAGCGCCGCCAGCCGGCCGGACTCGCTCAGGTCCTCCTCGATCCCCTCCAGCAGGCCGACGTCGATGTCCGAGACGACCAGCGCGAGCCCGTCGCGGGCGATCGTCCGCGCGGGGCCGGCATCGTCGTGCAGGCGCGTGATCCCGCCGACGTCCACCCCCGCCGGCGCCACGCCGTACGCATACAGGCCCGTGCGCACCGCCGTAGTGGCTTCCCGCGGCGCGGGGGCGCCGTCGCCGCCGCCGGTCCTCTCCTCGGCGACAGGTTCGGCGACGGGTTCGGCGACGGAGTCCTCGGCGGTCTCGGTGACCGGCTCGGGCGACGGGGTGTCGACGATCGGGGGAGGTGCCGAGGCCATGATCTGCGCGGCGATCTCCGTGGCGAGCCGTTCGGCGATCCGACGACGGGCGAGCTGCTGGGCCTCGGGCACCGCGTCGGCCAGCACGCCCGGCGCGAGGCGCCGGCCCAGCTCGCTCAGCGGGTTCGTCATCGCGCTCTCGCCGCCCCGGCCGGTCGCTCACCATCGGCGGCGGGTGCCGCGGGCTCGGCCGCGACCGCACGTCCGGTGGCGGGGATCGCCGCGTCGTCGTCCGACGCGGCCTCGAGGGCGTTCAGCCGAGCTCGCAGGCGCGCGTTCTCCGCGCGCAGCTCGCGCGGGCTGCGCGCCCGCACCTGACCCTGGCTCTCCGGCAGGAGATCGCGCTGGTCGCGCTGGTCGTCGGACTGTGCCTCGCGGGCCCGCGACGAGTAGAAGGGATCGGTCGTCCACCAGTCCAGGCCCATCTCCCGGGCGGTGTCGGCCGAGGCGATGAACAGCCGCAGCTTGAGGGTGAGCAGCTCGACGTCGAGCACGCTGACCACCACGTCGCCCACGATCACGACGCCCTTGTCGAGGACGCGTTCGAGGACGTCGGCGAGGGTGTCGGTCCGGGTGCCGCTCCAGCCCCGCAGCGGCGCCGATGGCGAGGCTGTCGCCATGGGCCCACGACTGCCCCTGACCGCCGGATTGGCGGCGGTCGCGGCGATGTCCGGTCGTGCCATGGTGACCCCGTCGGGGAGCTGGTCGCGTCGAGGCGCTGCTGGGTCCGGCAGCGTTCCCAGGTCGTCGTTCTCCGGTCATGCGGTGCGGGTCGCGCCGCCGGTCCTGGTCCGTCAGCTGTCGGTCGCGCCGCGCACGAAGCGCCGCAGACGCTCGTAGCCGATCAGGCCGCCCTCGTCGTCCACGTCGATGCGGTAGGTCGCCACCACGCTGGTGGTCGAGGGGATCCGCTCCAGCTCGACCACGTCCGCCAGCACCGACCAGCCCTCGTCCGTGCGCCGCACCCCGGAGACCCGTTCGGGTTCCTGGCGGGAGACGGCGGCGAACTGGCGCAGTGCCGCGGGCAGGATGTCGGTCACGTCGGACCTCCCCGTCCGAGGCGCTGCCCCGGGACCGGGCGGGTCGTCGGCGGCGCCCATGAGCCACCCGCCGTCCTCGTCCGAGTTCGTGGGTACGCGACGGCGCGGTCGCCGTCACGGCGGGGGCACGGCGTCGAAGCCAGGGCCTTAGACCTCAGGCCCTTCCCCGCCGGTCCGCCCCGAAACCCCGGGCCGGGGCCGCCCGTCAGCCAGGCCCGCGCGGTGGTTTGGGACGGGCCGGAGGGGCATGGCCGAACAGGAGGACAGCCGCGCCCAACAAGGAGGATCTCGTGACCAGGACCGAAGCGGACGCCGAGCGAGCCGCGGCCGCCGGCCTTCCCGAGGACGATGTGGTGGGCATCCTGCTCACCCAGCACGCCCGCATCCGCGACCTGTTCGCCGAGGTGCGAACCGCCACGGGTGAGCACAAGGAGCGGGCCTTCGACGAGCTGCGGGCGCTGCTCGCCGCGCACGAGACCGCGGAGGAGATGATCGTGCGCCCGGTCAGCCGGCAGTCCGACCGGCAGCTGGCCGAGGCCTGCAACGAGGAGGAGCACAAGGCCACCAAGATGCTCAGCCGCCTGGAGAAGATGGACGTGCACAGCGACGACTTCGCCTTCGAGCTGGCGCGGTTCGAGCAGTCCGTCTCGGAACACGCCGAGCACGAGGAACGCGAGGAGTTCCCCCGGCTGCGCGCCGCCCGCCAGGAGGAGCAGCTCGAGACCATGGGCCGCCGGCTGCGTACCGCGGAGCGGTTCGCCCCGACGCACCCGCACGCCTCGACCGCGGGCTCCACGACCGCGCAGTGGACCGTCGGCCCGATCGCCTCGATCATCGACCGCGTCCGCGACGCGGTCCGCTGACCGCCATCAGGGCCCGCTGACCCGCGTCAGGGCGTGCGGCCACCCCCGTGGCGAGGTCGGCCGCGTCCTCGAGCGGGCCGCCGGAAGCCAGCGGCGGGGCCTTCCCGCCCGCGCGGTGGCGCAGGGCGATCGTACGGCCCCAGAAGGTTCCGGCTCGCAGCGCGGATCATCGGGCCAATGGGGGATCCCGCCGGTAGGAAAGTCCTGACCGGCACCGGGCGGCGCGTTCAGCGCCGCGTCGTGTCGCACCGACCGCGCGGACCAGAGCGACCTCCATCACAGGTCAACCGGGAGTTACCGTCGCGAACACGGCGAGACCCACGCGGTGACAGGAGCATCAGCGTCGGTGAGCTCTGCATGCCTTCACGCAACGGTGGGGCCGGCGGTCAGGCCGGGGCGTCGAGGTGCGGGCGGGCCGCTGTCAGGATGTCGTGAATGGTGCTGGGGGTGACGAACAGGGCCTCAGCCATCTCCCGTTCGTCGGCGCCGGCGGACTGGCGGGCGAGCACCTCCCGCTCCATCAGGGTGAGGCCGGGGGCGGGCGGGAGGGGACTCTGCGGCTGACCGAGCGCGGCGAGATCGTCGCTGACGCGTGCGTGCAGGGCGCCCGCGCCACAGCGCCAGGCGAGGTCCGCGGCCTGGCGCAGCAGCCGGATGGCCTGGGCCGGGTCCTCCCGCCGGCCGAGCGCGTGCAGGGCGCGGGCGTGTTCCAGTCGGGACGGCGATGGCGCGAGCAGGGCGTCCGCCTCGCGCAGCTCGGCGAGTCCAGCGGCGTCGCCGCCGGCGCCTCGCGGCGAGGCGTGTCCGACGGCGTCCCCCTGCTGCGCGCGCAGTTCGCCGAGAAGCCGTAGGGTGCGGCCGACGAAGCCCGGCTCGCCCCAGCCGCGGGCCAGCGCCAGCTCCTCCTCGACCAGGGTGATCGCCTCGCGGTGACGGCCGAGTCCGGCCAGGGCGAGGGCGCGCGTCGAGCGCCACGGCCACCACGCCGGGTTGTGGGCGCAGGCCATCAGCGAGCGGACCTCGTCCAGGCTGGCCAGCGCCTCCTCGTGGCGCCCCTCCGCGACGAGCAGGCGGGCCAGCATCTCGCCGAACAGTCGGTTGCCCTCGGCGGAGCGCGGGTCGCGGGCCACCCGATCGGCGTGCGCGCGGGCCGCGGTCAGCTCGCCCGCGTCGACCAGCACGCCGATGAGATACGCGTTGCTGTACCCGGAGCCGAAGCTGAGCCCCCACGTCCTCGACTGGTCGCTGGCGACCTGGAACGACTGGCGGGCGGCCCGCAGATCGCCGTGTCCCCACTCCGCGTAACCGCGCCAGAGGTTGGCCGCCAGTGCCCCGAAGACCGACCCGACCCGGTGGGCATGGGCCAGCCCGTCCTCCCACAGCCACTGGGTGTCCTCGCCGGCCAGGTGCAGCGTGACGCCGGCGACCGTCCACAGCAGCCCCAGGTCCACCCGGGTCAGCACGCCGTCGGCGGCCGCGAACCGGGCCCGGTCGATCGCGCCCGCGCGCCCGGTGCCGTCGAGCAGCGACTCCCAGGCGAGCGCGGCGGCGAGCATCCGGGCGCCAGGGCCGGCCCCGGTCACGGCCGGGGCTGGGCTGCGCCGCCAGAGGGCCGGGTCGAGGTCGTTCATGTAGCCGCCGATACGGGCGAGGCCCAGCAGGCCCTGGCGGTCATCGTCCAGATCGGCGGGGAGCTCCTCGGCGACCCGGTTGCCGAACCGGGTCGCCTCACTCGGCGACCCCGCGAACACCAGGGCCCTGGTGAGCATCTGCGCGACCTGCACCCGCTGGGACCCCACCTCCAGTGCCTCGTAGGCCTCGGTCAGGTGGGTGACGGCGGCGATCGCGTCGGTGAGGACCGCCGCCTGGGCGAGTTCGACGAGCAGCGGACCGCGGGTGGCGGGCTCCGGCTGCTCCCGCAGCGCCCGGGCCAGGTAGGCCGCCGCGGCGTCGGGGGCGCCGCGCGCACGGGCCCGCGTCGCCGCCTGGCGCAGGATGTCGACCGCCCAGGCATCGCCGCGGTGCGGGACCTGGAGCAGATGGGCGGCGATCTGCTCCGGCGCGGCGCCGGACCGGTGCAGCGCGCGGGCGGCACGGTCGTGATGAAGCTGGCGCTCGCCGGGCGGAATGTCCCGGTAGACCGCGTCGGCGACCAGCGGGTGCACGAAGCCCAGGGGATAGTCGTCGCGCAGCACCTCGGCCCGGGCCAGGGTGCCCACGGCCGCCGCCGTGGAGGCCTCGGACAGTCCGGCCAGCGTCGCGACGGTCGGCAGCACCGCGCCACCGCCCAGCACCGCGATCCAGCGGGCCACGGCGACGCTCTCCCCCGGCATCCGGGCCAGTCGCATGAGCACCAGGCTGGACACCGCCCGCGAGCCGATCGCGCTGACCGCGCCGGCGTGCGCCCCGTCCGGGGTGATCCCCTCGCTCTGCAGCGCCCGCAGCAGCTGCCGGACGTACAGCGGGTTGCCGGCGGTGGCCTGGTGGCAGGCGGCGACGAACGCGTCCTCGGCCCGCCCGCCGAGCCGGGCCCGGACCAGGTCGGCCACGCCGTCGCGGCCCAGCGGCGCCGGGCGGATCACGATCGTGCCCGGATCGCCGGTCAGCTCGGCGAGCAGCCCCTCGTCCTCGCTCGGTTCGCCGGTACGCAGGGTCGCGACGATCGCGAGCGGCTGGCCCTCGGCGCGGCGCGCCAGGTAGGACAGGAACCGCAGCGACGCGCTGTCGCACCACTGCAGGTCGTCGACGGCGAGCAGGACGGGACCGTCGGCGGCGAGGCGCACGGTGAGCCAGTACAGCCCGTGCAGGACGGCCACCGAGGTGTCGGGCCGCGCCGGAGCGTCCACCGTCGAGGCGGGCGCCGCGTCCTGGACGTCGAACACCGTCGCCGCCCGGGCCGCGGGACCGGCCAGGACGTCGCCACCCGCGCCCTGGCCGGCGACGGCCGCCTCGAACAGCTGGCGCACCGCGCCGAAGGCGAACTCCTTCTCCAGCCCGCTGCCGCGGGCGGTGAGGACCCGCACGCCCCGCCCGGCCGCGAGCTGGCGGGCCTCGGCCAGCAGGCGGGTCTTGCCGATGCCGGCCGGACCCTCGATGACGACCAGGCGTGCCTGCCCGTCGACGGCGTCGTCCACGCAGCCGGCGAGCTCCGCGACCTCACGCTCCCGGCCGACCAGATCCTCCGCCGCCCGGCGCCGCGCCGGCGGCGGGTCGGCGCGCCCGGCCATCGCGCCCGCACCGGGCTCCCGGGCCGTCGGCACCGCGACCGGCGCGCCGCCCGTGCCCGCGGAAGCCGGCGCGGACACGGGAACGGGACCGGCGGCGACCGGTATGGCCAGGGCCGGGGACTGGGTGAGGATCTCGGCTTCCAGGGCGCGTAGTGCCGGGCCGGGATCGATGCCGAGCTCGTCCGCGAGGACGCCCCGCGCCCGGCGCAGCGCCGCGAGCGCGTCGCCCTGGCGATGGGCGCGGTAGAGCGCCAGGACGAGCAGCCGCCATCGCTCCTCCCGCAGCGGCGCCTCGGCGACGAGGGCCTCGATGTCCGGCACCACCACGGCGCTCTCGCCGCGTGCCAGCCGGGCGGCGACCAGCTGCTCGCGCGCTACCTCCCGCAGCTCACCGAGGCGGGTGATCTCGCCGCGGGCCCACGACTCGTCCCGGTACTCGGTGAACGCCGGCCCCCGCCACAGACCCAGCGCCCCGCCCAGGACCGCCAGGCGCTCGTCCGGCCCGGCCAGGGCGTCGGCCTGGCGCAGAAGACCCTCGAACCGCCAGGCGTCGACCGTGTCGGGACCGACCGCCAGCGCGTATCCCGCCGGGCCCAGCCGGACGATGACCGAACCCCGCGAGCGCGCCGCCCGCTCCGGCTCCAGGCGCCGGCGCAGGTGGGAGATGTAGGACTGCAGGGCGCCGCTGGCACCCGGCGGCGGCTCGTCCCCCCACAGCAGGTCGACGAGGCGCTCGGCGGGCATGGCGTCACCGCGGGCCAGCACCAGCAGCGCGAGCACGGCCCGCTGCCGGCGGCCGCCGAGATCGAGCAGCTCGCCCTGGCGAGACGCGGTGACCCCGCCGAGCACGGTGATCCGCAACCCGTCCGCATCCCCCGGCACGCCCGCTCCCCCTCCGCACACCAGCGACCGCGCGGGAGCCCGCGCGAACGCGTCGGCGCCACGCGACGGCGTCACCGCCGGACCAGCGCGTCCGCCTGTCCCGGGCGGACGCCACGGCGGCGCCGTGTCAGCCAGCCGCTCACTTAAGACCAGAAGTCAGTAAATCGCAAGTCGTTCGCAGGTCATCGGTGCGCAGGTGCCCGCAAGCCACTCGCAGACCGCTCCCAAGGGGTGTCCCGCACTGTCGTCCTCGTCCCACCCGCACCGCTCAGGGAGATCACCGATGACCACCGAAACGCTTCGCACCGACACCGCCCAGGCCGCGACGCCGCGCCCGGGCGGCCTGCTGCTGGCCGGCGACCCCGGCTACGACGCGGTCCGCACCCCCTGGAACGTCACCGTCGACCAGCGCCCGGCGGCCGTCGCCCACCCGGCCGACGCCGCCGAGGTGGCCGCGCTCGTCCGGCAGGCCGCGGCGGGCCGGCTGCGGATCGCGGCCCAGGGCACCGGCCACGGCGCCGCCGCGCTGGGCCCGCTCGACGACGTCGTGCTGCTGCGGACGGCGCGGATGAACGGCGTCTCCATCGACGCGCGGGCGCGACGGGCCCGGGTCGGCGCCGGCGCCCGCTGGCTCGACGTGGTGGAACCGGCCGGCGCCGCGGGGCTGGCCGCGCTGCACGGCTCGTCCCCCGACGTCGGCATCGCCGGCTACTCGCTGGGCGGCGGGATGGGCTGGTACGCCCGCCGCCTGGGCCTGCAGGCAAACAGCGTCACCGCCGTCGAGCTGGTGACGGCCGACGGTGCGCTGGTCCGCGCGGACGCCGAGCACGAGCCGGACCTGTTCTGGGCGCTGCGTGGCGGCGGCGGCAGCTTCGGGGTGGTCACCGCGCTGGAGTTCGCGCTCTACCCGATCCCCACCGCGTACGCCGGCCTGCTCGCCTGGGACTGGCGGCACGCCGAGCGGGTGCTGACCCGCTGGGCCGACTGGGCGCCCACCGCACCGGACGCCGTCACCACCTCGCTGCGCCTGCTGCAGGTGCCGCCGATCCCGGAGATCCCCGAGCCGCTCCGCGGGCGGCAGCTCGTGGTCATCGACGGCGCGGTGCTGGCGGACAACCCCGACGCCGAGCGCATCCTGGCACCGCTGCGGGAGCTCGGGCCGGAGCTCGACACGTTCACCCGCCTGCCCGCGCCGGCCCTCGTCCGGCTGCACATGGATCCCGAGGGGCCGACCCCGGTGGTGTCCGGCTCCCGCATGCTCGCGGCACTGCCGCCGGCGGCGATCGGCGCGATCCTGGACACCGCCGGGCCGGACTCGGGCACCTCGCTGCCGGTCCCCGCCGAGCTGCGCCAGCTCGGCGGCGCGCTGGGCCGCCCGGCGCCGGGCGCGGGCGCCCTGTCGATGGTCGACGGCGCGTTCCTGCTGTTCACCTGCGGCATCGCCGCCAGCCCCGAGACGGCCGCCCACGGCCTCGCCGACACCCGCCGGGTGACCGACGCGCTGGCGCCGTTCGCCTCGGGCCGCGAGTACCTCAACTTCGTCGACCAGCCCGCCGATGCCGCGACCGGCTACGACCCGGCGACCTGGGCCCGCCTGCGGGCGATCCGCGCCTCCGTCGACCCGGACGGCCTGTTCGTCGCCAACCACCCCGTCCCGCCCGCCGCGTAACGGACTCGCGCCACGCTCGCGATCACAGCCCGAGACACTCACGACTCGACGAAAGGCCGCCCGCAGCCGTGACCACGACCCGCTCCCGACCGTCCGTGTTCATCCCGAGCGCCCGGGCCGCGTCCGTGAATGTGCCTTCCCGCCCCGGCACCGTCGCGCCCGCGATGACACCGGTTCGGTCCGCACCGCGCCGGCCGCCGGCCGAACGCGGGCCAGCCGAACGCGGGCCGGCCGGGCCCAATGTCGACCGCCTCGTCGTGACGGTGCTGATCGCGGACGTGCGCGGCTACAGCGGCATCGCCGAACGGACGGACCCGGTGGTGCTCGCCGGCCAGCTCGACGAGCACCGGCGGGAGATGGCCGCCGCGATCCGCGCCGAGGGTGGCACGATCATCCAGTACGCCGGCGACGCCCTGGTCGCCGCCTTCGGCCTCCCGTCGACCGGCCCCGATGGTCCGGCGCCCGCTGATCGAGAGGCGCAGGCCGATCGGGAGGTGCAGGCCGATCGGGAGGTGCAGGCCGATCGAGAGGCGCGGATCGATCACGAGATGCGCGCCGAGGAGGAGACCCGGGCCGATCACGAGGTGCGGGCCGATCACGAGGTGCAGGCCTGCCGCGCGGCGCGGGCCATGCACCAGCGCCAGCGGGCGCTCGACGTCACCTGGGCCGCGCGGGGCCTGGCACCGTTCGGGCTCGGCATCGGGGTGTCGACCGGCGAGGTCGCGGCGGGCGTCCTCGGCGGCGACGCCCGGCTCGGCTACACCCTCGTCGGCGACACGGTGAACCTCGCCGCCCGGCTGCAGGCCATGGCCCGCCAACCAGGCACAACCATCGTGTCCGACGCCACGCTCCGCGGCCTCCATCACCTCGGCGCCCACCTGCTCGCCCTCGCGCCGACCACCGTCAAGGGCCGCGCCGGAGTGGTCAGGTCCTTCTTGCTGACCGAGTCGTCGAGGGAGGAACCGAGGCGGGCGCGACGCGGACCGCTCGCTGCCTCCTCACCATCCCGTCTCAGGTCGTCACCGGCTGGTCGCCGGTCACGTCCTGCTTCAGCCGACGCACCTTCCGATATTCCCAGGCACCACCCGCGGCGCTGGCGACTCCGGCCACGGCAGGGATCGCTACCTGCAGGTAGTACGGATCGACGCCCACCGGCTGGACGGTCTCCGAATCCTGCGGATCGTAGACGATGTCGAGGTGATCACCAACGGCTCCATGCCCTGGCGAGGTCATCAGCTCCGCCACAACGACTCGGCCGGTGACGGTGGTGAACCGGGCCATGTACGTCGGATGGGCGTCAGCACTGCGAATTTCGACGATCTCCCCAGTTACGGTTACCCCGCGCATGGCAAGGCTGTGTTCGAAATAAAAACCTGCGGCGGCAATGAGCAAGAACATCGCGGCGCACACCAGCAATACTCCAACGCGGGCTCTCACCGTATACCCCCTCGCCCCATCAGACCATGGCACTCCCGCGGCCCACATCGCGCCTCGGATTGTGATCCTCGTTGGTGCTGTCGCGCGGCGGGTCGCGGCAGTGTTCTGACCGTTTCACGACGGCCGGTGCCGCATATTCCGTGGCAAAACGGACAGGAAGCCGTGAGTCCGCGACACGGGCCGCTGTCCCCCGCACGCACTTCCCACCTGTCGCCTGACAGACGACGATCTCCCGGCAGCGAGACACCGTCTGCCGAGGAGTCGCGCCACCGGGTGTCCGGATTCGCGGCGGCGGAGCCCGGGCCGGTGGCGGGTGGCGAGTAGCGTGGCGGAGCGTGAGTCTGGATCGGTGGCGGGATCGGTACGCCGAGCGTGCTCAGGGGATGATCGCGAGCGAGGTACGGGCGCTGTTCGCGGTGGCGTCCCGGCCGGAGATCGTGTCGCTGGCCGGGGGTATGCCGGCGGTGGACGCGCTGCCGATGGAGGCGGTCGCGGCGACCGTGGCCGAGGTGGTGACCCGCCGGGGCGCGCAGGCGTTGCAGTACGGGTCGGCGCAGGGTGATCCGGATCTGCGGGCGCGGATCTGCGACGTGATGGCGCTGGAGGGCATCACCGACGCCCATCCGGACAGCGTGGTCGTGACGGCCGGCTCCCAGCAGGCGCTGGACCTGCTGACCCGGGTGTTCGTCGACCCGGGCGACGTGGTGCTGACCGAGGGCCCGACGTACGTCACGGCCATCAACACGTTCGCGGCGTACCAGGCGCGGATCGTGCACGTGCCGATGGACGACGACGGGCTGGTCCCGGACGGCCTGGCGCAGATGCTGCGGCGGCTGGCGGCCGAGGGTGCCCGGGTGAAGCTGCTGTACACGGTGCCGACGTTCCAGAACCCGGGCGGCATCACGCTGACGGCCCAGCGCCGCGCCGAGGTGGTGGAGATCTGCCGGCGGGCCGGGGTGCTGGTCGTCGAGGACAATCCGTACGGGCTGTTGTCGTTCACCGGTGAGCCGGGGCGGGCGATACGCGCCGACGCCCCGGATGACGTGGTGTATCTGGGGTCGTTCTCGAAGACGTTGGCGCCGGGGATGCGGGTGGGGTGGGCGCTGGCGCCGCCGGCGGTGACGGCGCGGCTGGTGCTGGCGGCGGAGTCGGCAATCCTGTCGCAGTCGATGTTCACCCAGCTGTCGGTCGAGCATTACCTGGCGACGCAGCCGTGGGCGGAGCAGCTGAAGGGGCTGCGCGAGCTGTACCGAGAGCGCCGGGACGCGATGCTCGACGCGCTGGCCGCCTCGATGCCGGTGGGGGCCCGGTGGACGCGCCCGGACGGCGGGTTCTTCGTCTGGCTGACCCTGCCGGGCGGCGTGGACACGAAGGCGATGCTGCCGCGGGCGATCGCCGCCCGGGTCGCCTACGTTCCCGGCGTCGGCTTCTACGCGGACGGGTCGGGCCGCAGCAGCATGCGACTGTCCTACTGTTATCCCCCGGCCGAGCGCGTCCGCGACGGCGTCGAGCGGCTGGCCCAGGTCATCACGGCCGAGCTGCGCCTGCGTGACACGTTCCGGTCCTGATCCCGTGAGTTCGGTGGAGGACGAGACGTTGACCGATCTGGGCCGGGTGCTGATCCTCGCGGGCGGGCTGTCGCCCGAGCGGGAGGTGTCGCTGCGGTCGGGTGGCCGGCTGCGGGACGCGTTGACCGGCATCGGCGTCGAGGCGGAGCTCGCCGACGTCGACGCGGCCACGCTGCCGGCGCTCGCCGCCGACCCGCCGCAGGTGGTGTTCCCGGTGCTGCATGGCATCTCCGGCGAGGACGGCACGATCCGTGAGGTCCTCGACCTGTACGGCCTGCCGTACGTGGGCGCGGTGCCGCCGGCGTGCCGGGTGGCGTTCGACAAGGCGACGGCGAAGGCGGCCGTCGCCGCGGCGGGCATCGCGACACCGGAGGCGGTCACGCTGCCGCGGGAGGCGTTCCATGACCTCGGCGCCAGCACGCTGATCGAACGGATCGTGGCCCGCCTCGGCCTGCCGCTGGTCGTCAAGCCGCGGGCGGGCGGATCCGCGTTCGGGGTCAGCCGCGTCGGCGACGCCGGCGAGGTCGCGGAGGCGCTGATGGGCTGCTTCGGCTATCACGACTGGGCGATCGTCGAACGGGCCGTCGACGGCGTGGAGATCGCCGTCGGCGTGGTCGACACGGGGGAGGGTCCGGTCGCACTGCCGGCGGTCGAGATCGAACCCCGCGCCGGGGACTACGACTACGCCGCCCGCTACACCGCCGGCGCCACCAACTTCTACACCCCGGCCCGGCTCGACGAGGCGATCCTGCGCGCCGCCGCGCGGACGGCGATCACCGCGCATCAGGTGCTCGGCCTGCGGGACCTGTCCCGCACCGACATGATCGTCGGCGCGGACGGGATCCCGCGGTTCCTCGAGGTCAACGTCGCCCCCGGCCTGACCGAGACGAGCACCTGGCCGATGGGGCTGCAGGCCGCCGGTCTCGACCTCGCCGTCGTCTGCCGCGACCTCGCCGCCCGCGCCCAGCGCCGCGGTGACGCCGGCGTCTGAGGACCCTCAGGGGCCCGGAGGACCGTCAGGGTACGTAGCGCGGCAGGGCGCCGACGCCCGCGGCCGGCGATTCGGGCGTGCTGGCGGGGACGATCAGGATGTCGGCGTCGGTGCCGATCGCGGCACGCAGCAGGACGTCGACGAGGGCGCCCTGGCGCGCCCGCTCACCGAGGGCGGGCAGGTCGTCGGGGCGCAGCGCGAGGTCGGTGGGACGCGGGCCGAAGGAGATCGGCGCGTCCTCCTCCAGATCGTCGGACAGCAGGAGCGTGGCCACCCGCGCCTCGGCGAGCCCCGCCACCGTCTCGGCCGGCCCGTCGAGAACGATCGACGCCGCCGGCACGGCGCCCAGTTCGTCCGGGCGAGTTGCTCCCTCGGCCGACGCAGCAGAGCCGGTCGGGGCGGCGGCGCCGGCCAGGGCGGCGCGGCGGCGCCGGCGCTGGTCGAACTCGGCGAGGACGCCCGCCACGTCCCGGCGGGACTGGTCGCGCAGCAGATCGGCGACCTGGGCGGCGATGACCTCCGCCGAGCCGTCGTCGGCCCGGCCGCCGCCCGACACGACCCGGGTGCGCGCGTCGAGCGACGCCGGCAGCTGGCCGCGGACGAGGGCCACGGCCTTCGGGTCACCCGCCATGACGATCATCCAGGCGCCGAGGCCGGCCGCCGTCTTCTCCAGCAGCTCGGCGGCGGCACGGGCGCCGATCCGCCAGTCCTCCTCGACGCGGTGCTGGTAGCGGGCGGCGGACCAGCCGCCCCTGCCGGTCTTGTGCCACGGATGGGGCGTCGCCTCGATGCCGGTCACCACCGGCTCCTCGCCCGCCGCCGGATCGTCCCGGTAGGCGAGCACGTCGACGCCGAGACGGTCCACCAGCGCGAGGACGTGCGGGACGCGGCTCTGACCCCAGGCCACCAGGGGCAGCAGGTAGGGCAGCGCGCCGACCCGGACGATGTCGGTGTCGATCGGGTCGGGCAGGTGGCGCTCGTAGCGGACCGCCCCGCCGGCGGCGACCAGCATGCGGGTCCCGCCTTCCGGGTGACCGCCCCGGGCCCGGCGCAGCGCCTTCACCGTCGCGGCGTCGACGCCGAGATCGGCGTGGGCGAGTCGGGTGAGGGTGTCGTCCCAGCGTGCCTCCAGCTGCTGGTAGGCGTTCGGCTGGCCGCTGTGCGCGCCCAGGTAGACGGTGACCACCTGGCCGTCGTCGCTGTACGCCGTCCGGAGTTCCTTGAGATCCATCGCGCGGCTCCCGTCCTGATGATCCGAGCGTTGTGGGCCCGCCCGGCCTCGACCGGGCGTCCGACCGGGACCCTTTCCGCGCTGCTCCGCGAAAAACGCCACGGCGGCCCCGACAACGCCGCTGGTTCACGCCCCCGAGCGCTACAGACAGCGCCGACGGCAGGTCGACGGCGCGCCGACCGCCGCGACCCACGTTCCCGTCAGAAGGCAGCCGGATGGGCGGGCGCGTCGTTCCTGATCTCGTTGGCGAAGCTGGTGTTGGCGACCAGGCCCTCGTCCGGTGGCTTCGGGGCGTCCTCGGTCGCGACCGGGCCGGACCGCTCCCCGAAACGCAGCGGCGAGACCGCGTCCGTGGGATCGGCGCCCGCGAGGATCGCCGACGCGTCCGGCACGGTGGTCGGGAAGCTCTCCTCCCGATGGGTCACGTCAGACCCGGGTCGGCGGCGCGCGCGGGCCAGGCCCGCGGCAGCGACACCCGCGCCGAACGCCGTCGCGACGAGTGCGGCGATCCGCAGGCGACCGCCGCGACGGTCGTCACCGGTCCGGTCGAGCTCCTCCGCCAGGTGCGGCGAGGTCATGTGCACTCCCCACGTCGATCGAAACGGGCATCGAGGCGGACGCCGCCGCCGGTGGCCGGTCAGCGGGCCCGGGCGGTGGCGCGCCGGTTCGCCTTGTCGATGGCGTCGACCAGCTCGTCCTTGGTCATCGACGACCGGCCGCGGATGTCCAGCTCCCGCGCGACCTCCTGCAGGTGCCGCTTGCTCGCGCGCGCGTCGACGCCGCCGTGGCTGGTCCCGCCGGCGCCGCGGGGCGTGGCGGCCCGCTGGTCGGACGGGCCCTTGCTGCCGCCGGCCTTCGGCTCCCAGTGGTCGCCCACCTTCTCGAAGGAGTGCTTGAGCGCGCTGAACGCGGTCTGATGGGCGCGGCGCCCCTCGCCATACTCCTGCACCGCCGCGTCGTGCGTCTTGATCCAGGTGCGCTGGGCCTTCCTCGGCGAGCGCGCGATCGTGGACGGTAGTTCCTTCGCTCCAGGCATCACGTGTCTCCTCTCGGTGTGGTCGGGATCCTCGTTGTGGTCGGGATCCGTGGCTGCCCGGCGTCCTGCGGCAGGCCGGCATCGGCCCGCTCCTCCTCGGTGCGCCGGGCGAGCGCGTCGTCGTCCAGGTGCTCGGGCGCTCCCGCGTGATAGGGCCGCAGGCGCTCGCCCTCGGCCGCCCGCGTCGCGGCCTGCTCGGTGCGCTGGTCATGAGTGGTCATCGCGCTCTACCTCCCGACCGTGTGCTCGCCACCCCGCGGTTCGCCGAGGCGGCGGTCGTCAACGGACATCACGACTGCGCCGTCCCCCGGGTGCGCACAACAAAACGCCGACCTACCCGCCGCCGGCCCGTCTATGACCGCCGCGACCACGGCGCGCACGGCTCCTCGACGACCTTGCACACCGCACGCGCATCCCCGCATCCCCGCATCCCCGCGCTCACTGCCCAGCCCGGGCTCACGTTCGCCCGAGCCCTCGCTGCCGCCGCGGTGGTAACGCCGCCCCCGCCCACGACGGCTGACGCTGGCGCGAACGCCGTTTCTCACGCCGCGTTCAACGGCGGTACTCCGGCGCCATCGCCTCAGCCATCCGGAGGTGCGGTGCCGCGTCGGCGGGCCTGCCCTGCCGCTCAAGCACTCGCCCCAGCAGCAGCTGCACGTACGAATCGGATGGCGACGCCGCGGCCAGGTCCTCGAGAAGAGTGCGGGCCGCGCCGAGCTGGGCGGAGTGGAAGTAGGCACGAGCCGCCAGCAGCCGCAGATTCGGATCACTGACGTGGGCATCCAGCAACGGGCGCAGGAGTTCCAGCGTGCCAAGCGGATCACCGCGCTCAAGCAAGGCCTCGGAATGCCGGAACCGTTCGACCTCTTCCGGGAGCTTCCGCCCTTCACGCCCTTCCCGGGCGCGGAGGAACTCCGCGATCGTGGCCGCCGACTGGGCACCGACGAGCAGGTCCTCGCCCACGACGAAGGTCGGGGAGGTCGTGACGCCGATCGCCTTCCCGCGCAGGAGCTGTTCCCGGACAGCGGCGTCACCGGCGCCCTCGACGAGCAGCCCGCGCGCCCGCGGGACACCGAACCGTTCGGCGGCATCGGCAAGGTCCACAAGCACCTCAGTGGAACTGATGTCGACCGCACCGATGAAATGCGCCTTGAAGATCTCCTCGATCACAGCGCCCTGCGTATCGGCTCCGCCGTGCTCGAACGACAGCGCGACGAGCCGGTGCGCGGCGTGGCTGTTGGCACGCCAGGCCGCGCCCCACGGCGGCCCGAGCCCTTCTGCCGCCGCGATCTCCCGCACCCGCGACCGGTTCTCGGTGGGCGACAGACCCGGAGTGCACTGCGTCAACGCGGCGTCCACCACCGGATCCAGCAGCTCGCGGGCGAGCGGGGACGCCGGCGTCGGCGCCATCGGGTCAATCCGAAACGGACGCCACACCGCCTCAACCGGTGCACCATCCCACTCCGCCAGGGCAGTCTCGATCCGCCGCTTGCCGATGTACGACCAGGGGCAAACCACATCCGCCCAGATTTCCACCCGCATAGTCGCATTCTAAGAGCACAGATTTCGCTACGCACAGCGCCACGCAGCGACGGGTGTACGCGGCGACGACTCCCATCACCGGTTCGCGTCACTGACGGACCGACAGCAGATTCTGTACCTGATCGTGGTATCGCTGTCGATCGTCGCGACCGGGCTGCTTGTCGCGCCGACGAGCCCGCATCGGGCTCTGTTCCGCCGTCCGGAGAAGGTGATGCTGTGGGCCCACCGGGTGCAGGCGGACCAGGCGCGAGCCGTTTCGGCAGCTCGCCGGTGGGCGTCGGCACCTAAGGGCAGTCGGTATGTCGCATGTCCGCCACATGCCGGCCATCCTCTCCAGCTAACGGGTGACGGCCGACCCACCTTCCAGCAGCCGCCACCGTCACCGTCAGCGACGAGAGGCGTGACGATGCAGGGAAGACGCGTCCACCTGGCTCGACCATTCCGACGCGGGAGCGGGCCCGCGTCGGAGGATGCGGGCGGCGACGGCGGCCGGCGGCCATTAGCCAGGCCGTTCGTCGTGCTCGCCTCGGCAGCCGCGGTCCTGTCCGCCGCCGTGGCGCTGAGCTCGTGCGGCAGCGGCGCGGACGCCGGCACCCGGGCCGCGGCGCCGTCCGCCGTGCCGACGCCGTCGCGGCCGGCCGGACCCGCCGCCGACCTGTCCACCGAGCTCTCCGGCGGCGACGGGCCGTTCCTGGGCCTGCCGAACCAGGCGGACATGACGGGGCACCACTTCGTCGAGCACGAGTACGCCGCCGCCGGCACCGCGACGGACTACAAGGCACAGGGCGCGCTCACCCATGACGGCCGGTGGACGTTCACCCCGGACGGCACCGCCCCCTACCGCACCCGGGTGCTGGTCCGCCGCCCGGCGTCGGCCAGGGCCTTCAGCGGCACGGTCGTCGTCGAGTGGCTCAACGTCAGCGGCGGGCTGGACGTCGACCCCGACTGGGCGAGCACGCAGGAGGAGATCCTGCGCCGCGGCGACATCTGGGTCGGCGTGTCCGCCCAGCGGATCGGCGTGACCGGCGGCGATGTGGCGGTGGGCGGCGGTCCGGGCAGCGACGGGGCCGGGAAGGGTCTCACGGGCATCGACTCGGCGCGCTACGGCTCCCTGACGCATCCCGGCGACGGCTTCTCGTTCGACATGTTCACCCAGATCGCCCGCGCGGTCCGGGCCGGGGCGGGGCTCGGCGGGGCCCGGCCGGCGCGGCTCATCGCGGCCGGCGAGTCGCAGTCCGCCTTCGCGATGGTCACCTACTACAACGGCGTGCAGCCGCTGACCCACGCCTTCGACGGCTTCCTCATCCACAGCCGCGGCGCCAGCGGACTCCCGCTGGCCGCACCCGGCACGGCCGCGGGCATCGCCGACGCGCTCGCCGCCGCCGTGCCGACGGCCCTGCGCACCGACCAGTCCGCCCGGGTCCTCGACATCCAGACCGAGTCTGACCTGGTCGGCCTCCTGAACTCGAGCGTGTCACGCCAGCCGGACAGCGACCGCTTCCGGCTGTGGGAGGTCGCCGGCACCGCGCACGCCGACGCGCACCTGCTCGGCCCGGCCGCGGCGCAGACGGACTGCGGGGCGCCGATCAACGACGGCCCGATGCACATCGTCGCCAAGGCGGCGCTGCGGTCCCTGACGACGTGGATCAGCACCGGGCAGGCACCGCCGACCGCGCCCCGCATCGAGCTCACGGCGGGTGACAGCCCGCAGATCCGCCGGGACGCCGACGCCATCGCGCTGGGCGGCGTCCGCACCCCGCCGGTGAACGTTGCGGTGGACGTCCTGTCCGGAGTACCGGGCCCCCATCCGTCCACCTACTGCCTGCTGCTCGGCTCGACCAGGCCGCTGCCCGCGCAGCGGATCGCCGAGCTGCACCCGAACCGGGCGGCCTACGTGGCCCGCTACAACGCCGATCTCGCCCGGACCATCGCGGCGGGATTCGCGCTCGCCGACGATCGTGCCGCCCTCGCCGCCTACGCGAAGCCCGACCGGATTCCCGCGTAGCGCGGACCATCCGGCGTCTGCCGGCCCGGCCGTCCCGCGAGCGAAGGCGGGAACGGCCGGGCCGGCAGCGGAACGTGGGCCCGCCACGTGTGTCAGGACCCGCGATGCCGCGCCGCCGGGTTCTCGCGTCGCAACGGGATGGTGCGCTCAGCTCATCGACTTGCGGAAGTCCCAGCTGACGATCTTCTCGGGGACGAGCCGGAGCCAGGCGTGCCGGCCGTCGTTGACGAGGGCGCCGCCGGAGTACTTGGCGCCGAACAGCCGCTCGGGCTCGACGAGCTCGTCGTTGGGCTCGCCGGTGCGGGGTACCTCACCGACCTGCTCGACGCGGCCGGTGATCTCGACGCCGCGCAGTTCGTGGTAGTCGACGCCGGCGTCGACGAGGACGCTGACATTCGGCTCGCGCTCGAGGTTGACCCAGCGCTGGCTGCGCACCAGCGAGTTGAACCACAGGGCGGTGCCGTCCCAGGCGAACCACAGCGCGGAGACATGGGGCCGGCCGGCCTTGTCGAGACTGGCGAGGCGGCAGGTGCGCTCCTCGGTGAGGAACGCGTCGCGCTCCTCGGGCGTCATCGCGATCCGCCGGCCGCGGCGCTGCTCGGTGACCATGGGTGTCAGACCTCCGGTGCGGTGAGGGATTGTTCCGGTCGGCAGGGGGCGGGACGTTCAGCGTCCGGTCCACACCGGCGGGCGCTTCTCCAGGAACGCGCGGACGCCCTCGGCGAGGTCGGCGCTGTCCTTGACGCTGTCCAGCGCCTCGCCGGTGGCCGCCCAGCCGGCCTCGTCGCCCGCGGCGAGCAGGCCGTTCATCGCGGCGAGGCTGGCCTGGACGGACAGCGGGGCGTGGCGGGCGAGGCGCTCGGCGAGGTCGAGCGCGGCGGGCAGGGCCTGGCCGGGCTCGGCGACCACGTTGACGAACCCGGCGTCGCAGGCGCGCTGGGCGCTGATCGGCTCCCCGAGCAGGACGAGCTCGCGGGCGAGGTTCACCGGGAAGACCTGCAGGGCGCGGAACAGCGCGCCGGAGGTGGGCAGCAGGCCGCGGACGACCTCGGGCAGGCCGAGGCGGGCGTCGCGGGCGGCGACCACCAGGTCGCAGGCCATCGCGATCTCCAGGCCGCCACCGAGGGCGAGCGCCTCGATCGCGGCGATCAGCGGCTTGCGCCGGGTACGCCGGATGATGCCGTACTCGCCGCCGCGCTCGGTGCTGTAGTCGCCGCCGGCGGACAGGTCGCTGCCCGCCGAGAACGCGCGGCCGGTGCCGGTCAGCACCCCGACCCACAGCTCGGGGTCGTCGTCGAGGCGGTTGAAGGCGACGTCGAGCTCGTCGGCCATCGCCCGGTCGACCGCGTTGCGCTTCTTCTCGCGCAGCATCGAGATGACGAGGACCCGGCCGTGGGCCTCGGCGTGGACCAGCGCGTCGGTCATCAGGCGCCCCCGAGCACGGCGCGGGTGTTCGCGATCTCCTCGGGGCGCAGGTAGACGGCCATGCGGGTGACCAGCCCCGCGTCGTCGACGGTGAAGTGGTCGACGACGGTGTGGGTCCGCCCGGCCTCCTCACCAGGCAGCTGGGCGCTGATCTCGATGACGCAGACGTTGCCCTCGGCGACCGCGCTGCTCGCCCACACCTTCGCCGGCGCGATCACGCGCAGCCCGGCGGAGTAGAAGCCGTGAATGGCCTCGCGGCCGCGGAACTCCTCGCCGATGGGTGCGAGGAAAAGCCCGTCGGGCGCGAAGATACTTGCAATCTCGTCATAGCGACGCTCATTGATCAGATGTAAGTAACGGTCGACGGCGGCCCGCGCTGCTGACATTCTTTCCACCCATCTTCCATCGAGCATTTTCAATGTTATTTTACGTGAATTGCGGGAATGTTCCGTCGCGCGCGTTTAAGAGAAAGTCCGGCGAACCAGCCGGAGAGTGGAAGTTGTCCGACTACTGTCCGTCCAGGCGGGAGAAATA